>NZ_QORY01000032.1:0-102964 GCF_008368755.1 Bacillus sp. AR2-1 | reverse complement strand
TGAAAAATGAGAAGATGTTTTCATATTCCTTTAATATGTTTTCTTTTAGTTCTATCCTAATTTTCGTTTTATATTTTCCTAAGGTAAATAAATCAAATATTTTGAAATAGAAATGTGTAAAATTTTTATACAACACAAAAGAAATTTATCTTTTAACCTTAGGAACTACAGGGATAGCCTAATCAATTAGAATCCACGAGGTTTCCGTACTTAGAAATCTCCCACTTAACGACCTTACAGCCTATAAGAATTGAAAGTAGTTTAATTCTCTAACATGGATTGTGGAACAACCTTTTTTCCCACTACTTTAAATTCAATTTCCCCTTTTTCTCCATATATTAGTTCTATAATTGGAATATTTACCATTAATTTTTCCTTCTTTTTTCTTTCTGTCTCTAAATCAATTATTTTCATGTCACAATCCCCTTTATTTATTATAAACAAGGAGAAAGCACTCATTTGAGTGCTTTCTCCTTGTTTATAAGTGGACCTTGTAGGACTCGAACCTACGACCGAACGGTTCTGTGCATCAATTATTTTCATGTCACAATCCCCTTTATTTATTATAAACAAGGAGAAAGCACTGTGCTTTCTCCTTGTTTATAAGTGGACCTTGTAGGACTCGAACCTACGACCGAACGGTTATGAGCCGTTTGCTCTAACCAGCTGAGCTAAAGGTCCAAAGCATAAAATGTACTTCAAAAGGCGTATTCACATATATCATTTTACCATATAATGTATCAATTCACTTTACTTTTTAGTTAATATGCATATTTACATCGTGTTAATAATGTTTATATTCTACACGCCTTATCCCTTTATAATTAGTACTATCTTTTAATACATTTACATAAGTGCAATTAACAGTAAAACAATTCATATATCAATCATATTAAAAATGATATAGTTACAACACTTAATTGTTTATTTTATCAAATACTCTTATGCTATATTGTCTAATATCAGAAATAGTTACTAAATTATATGCCTGTTTTATTGTGTTAAAGCAATTATTTATCTTTTCTTTTTCTAAGATAGGTTTACACAAATCATTATCTTCTAATTCTAGATCAGCTACTGCCCATGGTAAGTCAAATAGAATCATTTTCTCTAAACTCTTCCCACTATAACACCCTAAAGTATTAACTACACACTCTAATAGTTCCTTTTCTATTTGAGTTAACTGATTTGTACTATCATAATTAACTTCAAGATTGTCGTACTGATATCCTTTGTATTTATCAAAAATAACTCGATATACCGGGCCGTGACTTCCTACTTCACAATCATCTTCAAATAAATATGTTCCAGTAAACACCCTACAAAATCCTTGCGAGTAGTATAAAAGCTTTTGAAGAGCTAAAGGAGTAACATCATCATTTTTATATAACAAATAGTTAGCAACTTCCTCGATTTTTGTAGAAGTAAAATCCTCATTTTCTTGTAGCTTTGCAATTGCTTCTTTAGAGACCCTATATGCTTTTGGAGTAATTAAGTCTTTATTTCTTTCCAAAGTATCTAGCATAAAAGATTGATCCCTACCTAATCTTTTCAATATATCCGAGTACTGCTTTGTCGGAATATCTCCATTTACATACCTTGTTAGGGTAACCTCCCCCCAACCTAAAAGCAAAGACAATGGACGTTTTCCAATCTTATATTTTTCTAAAATCTCTCTTATCTCAGAAATAGTAACTAACTGTTCCTGTTGTCTATAGGCATGATCTAATTGTTCTAAATTATAATCATGAATGTTAGGAACAAATATTTCAGATTTACACTCCTCGCAATTTGCTTCTTTACCTACGTAATGATATTGCTTCCCTCTAATGACTGTCACTTTTGGAACATCTTTAGTAGAATACTTTACCATATCACGACAAAACTCACATAAAACCATCATAAAAATCCTCCCTTATTCTAAAACCATTAGTCACTTATCTTTACCTAAAAAGATAAGTGACTGGTTTATTCCTTTTATGAAAGGAAACAATAATCATGTATTTGTTCCTATCCTTATTTTCAATCAGATTCGTCTTAATATATATGTCTACCGACTTCTTTTGTCCCCAATCATCTAGCTCATATTGTGGACAAAAGATATACAATTTTTCATGAGCAAAATTTGGATTTTTATTATCAACCGCATAACAAAAATCACGCACTCCTATATTAAGAAGAATCTCTTTCACTTTACTAGCGTTAATCTTATTTGCCTCTAAAAATTCACTATTCTCTTTCCTTTTTTCATTTCGAGAAACCGTAAATCGATTATTTTTAATTAACTTTTTAAACTCTAATATGTACTGCTCAATCTCCCCGATTGTAAAATTAGTGTGCTTTTTTGTCTCCCTATTTTGAAAGCTAATATGCATTAAAATTCTTTCCCCTTTCAAATCGTACCTCATATTCACTAGAATTACAACAAAAAAACGTATCAATTGATACGTTTTTTAAGAGAACCCACGTAAACTTCTATTTATCCTTCTAATAATGAGTACGTTTATGTCGTCTACGAAACATCTTTATAATTATTTTTACTGTGACTCGCAAATCAATTATGTATCTATTTTAAAATCACAGTTTCAAGTATCCATGTATACATTTAACGTTAAAAAACTACATATCCCTCCAATTTCCCTGATAAACAAATTAATTACTCATATATATTCTCCCCCTTTATAAACTTCTTATTTTAATCTATCGTTTTATACAGAAATATATATTTATACCTGTTTAAACCTAAACAAAAAAGGCCTCCTCAAGTCGATTAATTGTGCATAGCAAAATAAGCTAAATACACTAATCGGCTCAAAGAAGCCCTTTCAAAATTAAAGTAAGAAAAACACTTACTTCTACAACTCAACCACAACACTTAAGGTGTGGGAATAAACGGAATCAAATAAACTAACAATATACCTATATATTACAAAATACATAGGTTTATATCAAGATATTTTAAATCTATTTCCAAATGATGATTTTTAACGTATTCCCCGAAAGAATTCTCCTTCCTCAAGCTTGTGAAGGACTTAGCCCAACGATAGGTGGGAGATGAATTTCGGTTTGGCATAGCCAAAAACTTTTTGATAAGCTAGCTATATGAAGTTCTTTGATAACTTGATATAGAAGGTTGTAGGAAGAAAATAGAGTGCGAAAGCGAAGCCATTCGGTTCCTGCGTAAAATATCAACCGTACCAAAAGAGCGTCCATACGTTGGACATCTAGGGGTGGAACACCCCGAAGTAACGCTCAGGGAGACGAAAGGTTACTTTCGTCGCGGAACTGAGAAGCTCCCACTTCAAGCTTTGCTAAGTGGTGAGTAGTTCACACTTCATTATATAGTTTAACTATTTGATAAAAGAAAAAATTCTTTTTCAAATCCTGTATTCTCCCAAAAATCCAATGCTAATTTATTATCTAAGTCTACATAGACATGAATCAGAGAGACATTTTCTTGATTCAACCAATTTCTCAAATTTCCGACTAAACTTTGCGCAATTTGCTGTCTCCTATATTCTAATTTTACATAAACTTCCTCTATTTGACCATATAACATATCTGTAACAAGATCTTGTTTTATTGATCCAATTCCATAACCAATTAGATTATTACTTTCATCAGTTACTACAAAAACTGCACCATATCTGGATTGAATCAGTTCCACTAATTGCTCTTCAATTCCTTTTTTATCTCTTTCCTCTAATTTACAATCTGCAGTTTCTATAGCATTTTGATTCCATAATTCTATTATTTCTTTAATACACTCTCGATTACCTATTTTTCCATCTAGTTTTTGGATACTAATTTTCATTTAAAACCCTCCTTTTTTCGTAATAGTCTAATAAATTTCCCATGCGTTTTTACTCCCTTAAAATTATATATTATACCATTTAATACCAATTATAAACAAAAAAGGTTTCCTGCCATGTACTAGGAAACCCTTTACGTGTTATTAACCTAAAAATCTAAAATTCTAACAATCTGACGGACTTTATTAAATAAGAATCTTGAAAAAGGACTGATAGAATCCTCTATTATAATTCCCTTATACTATGATACACGTCAAATTCCTTTTTCATCAAATTTAACGGAATATTAAGATTAAATATTTTGGGTATGTGGATTTTTCTCAACTTTGGATAAGACCTTTAATTCAAAATTCACAAGAAACCTAATCTACTTGTAATCATTATCACCCTATTTAATTTCCCTAATGCCAAAGGGATGTTTTTTAGGAATACCGATACAGCACTATCAGGTCAATTAAACTGGTATCCTAGCGTCAACAAATTAAGAAATAAATAACATTATCTTCATTTTTCCAATATTTTGAAGGACTCACAAAACAAAATGATCATCTCCCCACAGTTATCTATGAGAAGTTAGCCCGTTTTTTGTTTTGGGAAACCACCAATTTATCAGTAGTCATATCTAGAAACGCAAAAAAAATCCATTTAGATGATCTAAATGGACTTTTTTACTTATATAACACTATTTAAAGTTAAACAAATACGTTTGAATAAATATAGACCTCAAGTTTCTTAGTTAGGCTTTTTAAATGCCTTCTAATTGACAGGGATTACTGCATTAAGTTGACACTCTCCCCTAAAGGGGCCAGCTGACTAAAGTCTTGTGTAGTCTTTCCCATATTGTAAATTCTGTAACCTCTTTTCATAATTATTGACTTACTTTTACTATTTCTTTTAAATATCTTTGCATATTTTGATTTACTGCATAGACATAACATCCATTTATCCCTCTTGATAATAATACGTAATAAATACGTTTAATATAGGATGTTAACTCTTCATTATTTAAATCCGTTCCCTTAATCGGAAGGCCGTTTCGATCTTTATACTCTTTTGGATTGACGATGATTTTTGCTTTATTCAAATCATAGTCTCTATTTTCTTCACCTGTGTAATAACAATCAATTTCTGCTCCTAAGATCACTCCAACATAATTTAAATCAGCACCTTGAGTAGTATGAATACACCCTATTTCCTCTACACTGTTTTTAAAATTAATCCAATCTTTTACCTTTGAGTTCCATATAAATGTATTACCTGTAACAGGATCTTTTATATCATATAGATTCTTATCCTTTTGTGTAGCCCATTTCCAAGAATAGCCTGCGACTACACGACATAATTCATATTCTTTATTTAAAGATTTGATAGAATCATTTAATTCTGTAATAGAGTCCATTACTTTAAAGTCATAACCCTGTAATAATCCTTCCTCATAAACACCTACATTATTTGCTATTTGTAGATATTTACGCAGCCATGCTAGATATTGCTCTCCAGATTTTAAACGGAATTGTTTATGTAAGGGATGCCTCTTATAATTCGCTGTCAACCGTTGGAATGCATCTGTATCTATATCTGCAGGTCGAATTGTTTGGTATGGATCATAAACCACAGTTAAGTGATACGCAAATGTTTCTATTAACTCCAACTCAGTTGTATAACCATTATCAGTGACTAAATGTTTTAAATCACGTGCTTGTTTACCAAAATATTGTTTCAGACGATGCGCTTCGTCCACAAAAACATATTTATATTTTTTGTCCCTACTTTTTGCTTGCTTAATAAATTGTGAAGGTGACAGTACTGTAATACTTTGTAGACCTAGTTTGTTCATTAAGCCCTTATATAAATTTAATGAATGATTTTGCGGAACAACAAGTGCTATATCTTCAAAATTTAATCCCTCTCGCGCTTTACCAGTTTCATTGTCATAGGCAAGCGCATATAAGATGTTTGTTAATACAATTGTTTTGCCGGTACCCGGGTCCCCTGTAATCAAATGTCTACTATTTGATGTGCTAATCATTGTATTAAAAATGTCTTTACAGACTTCAATTTGATTAGCCGATAGCTCTTTAAATGGTGAATATTTATAAATAAATTTATTATGTATCTCACCTAACTTCTCACTAGCTACCCCTTCTTCAATTAACTGATTCCAAATTCCCTTAAACATACTCTGAACATTTTCAATCCCGTTATAAGAATGAATCTTTTGGCCCCTTACTTTATTCAGTAAATTAAATTTATCATCTGCAGATAAATATTCAATTAACAATGTTTCAATATGCTTAATTGAACTTTCATTAAATAATTCGCTTTTTATTACAATAACTTCATTGAATGTTTTACTTTCATCACATAAATGTGCAACGAAACGCTCATATATATCTGTGGACTTACCTACATATAAATTTTTCTTATCTCGTTGAATATAGACTACTGGTACTGTATCAATTTCAAAATCTTTCGTACAGCCTTTCTCAAAATCTTTTCGCTTCTTCTGAATTATTTCAAATGAAGATAATTTTGCTGCAACTGATATCAATTAAATGCCCCCAATTTTTAAGTTAAAGAATATTTGAGAGTAATGAATATTGTCTACTATTTAAATCTAATACACACATAATACTCAAAATCCCATCCCTCTTCTTTTACATATTTTTTTCAAAAAAACTGTAAAACAATAATCGTTTTACAGTTCATTATATTTTTTATTTTTCCCAAATGCCTTTTCTACTGGATATTTCTCTGCGTTCTTGAGTAACTTAGCATGTACTGCCTCTTCTAAATCAATATTTAAATTATCACTTAACATCAACAAATAAATCATTACATCAGCAATTTCTTCTTTCATTTCCTGCATTTTAGTTTCTGTTGCTTCTTCACTAGACTTCCATTGAAAAGTCTCAAGTAATTCTGCTGCCTCTAAATTTAATGAAATTGCTAGATCCTTTGCATTATGAAACTGACCCCAATTTCTCTCATCTCGAAATTTTATTACTGCCTTTTGTAAATCTTGCATCACTATTAATCTCCTCTCTTTTTCATACTACCTTTTCAAAATACCAAGCACTATATATAGAACCTTAACTAATCCACCTTAATCCAGATATAATCGTCTTCATATTTAACGTTTAATTTTAATCGGATTCCCTTCATATATTCCTCTAGTTGCTTTGAAAGGCTCTCATCACCGACTTGCTCATATCTATCTACATCTAAATATAATTTAAATACACTTCCATTCGTTAACTCAAATTCCCACTTTAGAAAGTTATGTAACATACTTTCCCTACTCATGTATTCATTTGCTTCCATATATTCAAGTAGCTCATGTAAATTATAATATACTAAGCTACTTGGCCTGAGTTCATGACATTTTGGACAATATTCTCTATACCTATCTTGCAATTGCATAATCATTTCTGTACCACATTGATTACAGTTATACATGTAGCAATCTCCTTCAATTCTCTTATGTTCTTCATACACTTGAGATGATAAATTCTACTATTTTATTTTAAAAATGTTCTTCTTATGCCACTTAAAGTATAATTTATTTTCTGAGTGAATTTCTATCTTAGCTTTGGGGGTTAATCCAAATGTTAAATAATCTGTTTCTACTATCAATGGAGAAATATGCAGTCGGCCTTGTCCATCAAATGTAATAAACCCTTTATCATACAAGGCATCATGATTACAGCAAAGTAACACACCATTATAAGAATTTAATCGTTCCATACTTGTGCTATCTTTCCATGGCTTTGAATGACTCGCTCTTAACAACTCTGGCAAATTTATTCCACATAATGCACATTTTCCGTTCCATAATTCCATTAATGCTTTCCTGAATTTTTGCTGTCCAATTCGAATTGTAGCTTTTACCTCTGATTCCGTTTCAGATATCACAGGGATTAATGTGTTATTATCAGTCCTTCTTACCTCATCAACTGATAATTCTAATTGCTCATTTTTCTTCTCATAAATATTTAAATCACTAATTAGTTCAATTAATTTAAGGGCTAATTCTTCATTACATGGATATAAATATCCTTGATTTCCTTTCGCATCTGATTGAAAAGGTGAATATTTAATTGGCAACAGCTGCGATATCTCCTCAAATTTCTCACGTATGTTAATTGGCTTTTCTAACTCATGATATTTTAAAGATACCAAATAGCCCTCATCATTCCATTGATCATGGCTTTTCATAATCGATGGTTTATTCGATTCCTTACAATCTTCTTCAGCGATACTAATTGCTACAATATTCCCTTTTACATAATGAAAGATTCGATCTCCCTCTTTTACATCCATCATTCTTTTCCATGAATGTGGTACATTACCGCCTCTATCCTTTTTAGGTGACCAAATAATTTCTAATTCTTTTTCCTCTTGATACGTATGTCCTTGCATAACAATAAAATGATTCATATATTCTCTCCTAAAGCGTTTATTTACTACGCTGTATTCTAATTAATATAATACTAAAAAAACTCTTCTATGATTAGCAAATAGCCTGCTTAAATGTATATTACTCATCTATCATACATTTCTTAATTTATAAGATTTTTTCTACTGTTACACTTCATAATTTAAATCCCCTACACAATGGTGTTAATATGTATCACAGAAATATCTACGAAAGTAGCACATACGCTATTATTAAATCACGTGATATAAGTTCTATTTTAATCCTATACTATTCACTCCTGTAACCACTATAAAACTTTGTAAATCCTTTTACTCAAAAATTGAGATTTTTAACTAAATACTCACTTATGAAAGCAAAAGAGTTGACCTAAAAGGTCAACTCTTTTGTTGCAAATTCTTTATTTCTCTTCTTCCTTTTTTTCCAATTCCCGTTCATTTTTAGCGATTAAATCATGAAAATGCTCTTCTTTGTTTTCTTCTATATACTTCATAAGTTCTTTAAATTCCATTCATATCGCCTCCTATACTCATTATATCATAAGCTGTCAGGAGAATATAGAATTTAAATCTTATTATTCTTTTATAAAACTTTTTAGATGTAAATCCTCTAAAAAACAAGAGCTGATTTTTCGTAAAATTGATTATTTCGAGGTTCATCAACAATAATTTCTTTTGCCTGTTTTGATTCTTTAAAGGCAAAAATTTCTGGTTGCTGACCTGTATTATCATATAAGGTATAACAATCTATCAAATCTTTAATTTTACAAAATGTAATTGCTACTTTCATATGGCTTTCTTCAATAATATATTCCGGAACCAATCTTCCTGTTAGTTTAAAACGTATGTTTGATCGTTCTAAAGCAACCTTTATTGGAACATCCACAATGATTGCGTTAATACTAAATTCAGCTTGTCTTAATTGTTGAATCAATTTTTTATATTTCTCTACATTTTTCATTGTACCATCATACATAAAGCTTATTCTTCTCTTTATACAGATTTTTAAAAGTTTCATGGTAATATCACTACTTTCATCATGAACCAAAAAAGCTGCTTTTTTTATTAATTCTGTATCCCCAGTTCCCATTAATTGTTGATATTCTGGTATTTTTTCTTTGACCTTATCAGAATCTATCCAAATCAAATGTTTCTTCTTAAGTCTATACCCCTTACTCACTAACTCTCCTATTGAGCTTTTTCCAGCAGCAGAACCACCACCAAGTAATATGGCTTCCGGTTCTTTTTCTTGCTGTGAATATTTATTTAAAAATGATTCAATAATCTCATTATGTAGAGCCTCACGTTCTATTACATACTCCCCATTAATTACGTATCTTTCTTGAGTTGTTCTCAATTGACCTTCTCCCCTTCTATAAATAAATATTAGGTTCTCTTCAAAGTTAGAGAATTTAGTTTCCTATGTACTTATACCTTTTCTCTCTTGTCTCTACTTAAGATCATTCTTACTGTGATTTCATATAGCTCTTTTAGTTAGATGCTATATGTATTAATTCGTCATTACACATTCTTTCTAAACAACCATATTTCTCTTTAACTTAATACCTACTTTATATATCCACTTAAACAAATAAAAAAGGACTCCTTTAAGTCGATTAATTGTGCATAGCAAAATAAGCTATATACACTAATCGGCTCAAAGAAGCCCTTTCAAAATTGAAACAAGAACACAACTTGCTTCTACAACTCAACCACAACACATAAGGTGTGGGAATAAACGGAATCAAATAAACTAACAATATAATTATATATTACATAATAAAATTATAATTCTCAAGAGTATTTCATTCAAACATTCCTACAGTGCTTCTACAGTAGGAATATCAGCTGGTGCCCACTTTAAATGCTTTAAATCTTTAATACTCATCCATTTTAGCTCTGCATGCTCAAGAGCTTTAGGTTCACCTGCCATGATACTTGCTTTATATGTAGTAAGATGAACAACAATAGTTTCATACTCGTACTCGATCTCCTCCACCTTCTCATCTACAACAATTTTACACCCAAGCTCCTCTTTAATCTCACGAATTAATGCAACTTGTGGCTTTTCTCCCTTGTTTATCTTACCACCCGGAAATTCCCAATAGTTCGGTAACGTCATTTTAGGAGAACGTAATGCACATAAAACTTCATTATTTTCATTAACAATTACCGCACCAACAACTGATATTTTTCTCTTCATACTTACTCACTTCCTTATACAGATTAATTAATACTTACTATCTTATATTAATTCATTTTTTAACACCAAATTTTCCGTCTAATTGATGATTAAACTATCAACTATAAAATCGCTTAAAAACGTTACGAAAAAATATGAAACAAAACAATTTCAATTCTTACATCCTCTCTTCAAAAGGGGATATTTTGTATTTCACAAATATTAAGTATAGCCCTGAGGAGCGACCATTTTTTATTATTGTATCGCAAAGTGATCTTTCCATTTTCATTGTACCTAAATTAGAAGTAAAAACGTATTTTCTATTTTTTCTTATAGAATTCATTTACTCTCTTTTCTACATAATGTGAACTGACTGATCTTTTAATTTTAAAAATCAAGCTTTACTTCCGTAAGGCATAAGAAAAATTATTATTTTAGTAATATATCTATTTTTTGTAAGTCACCTATTTAGATACAAATTTTTAACAGTTCCCCTTCACTTTCTTATTTATAATTAAACCGTTTTCATCAAATTAATTATATATAGATAATAAATCCCTTCAAAAAATTTCTTTCTTTTTATAAAAACTTATATACTTCATTTACCTTTCATGCTAATATACAAATATCGCAATTTTATTATTAACAATTTATAACAGGAGATGAAAAGATGAAAGGACTTGAATTTTCGACTAGCTTATTATTCTTTTGGATAAAAGGTAGAGTAGACGTTGATAATAGGTTTATAAAAACTAATTTATCAAACACATTATTAGGATTTATTCCTGCTGGTAAAGACCAACAAAACATTCCTCTAAAAAATATTTCTGGAGCTATGTTATCTACCAAGTATTTTTTCAAACCAATTATTTTAGGAATTCTAATCTTCTTATTTGGATTAGGTACCTTAAGTGATAGTTTTATTGGTGGGTTAATTTTTCTACTAATAGGTATTGGAATTGCAGGTAGTGGCATTCAAACAATATTAAGAATTGAAAAAGCAGGAACACCTTATCATATTAGTGTCCCATTCTTTGAAAAAGAAAAAATGCAATTATTAAATGATATTATACACAACGCTTTAGCAGATGACACAGACAAAACAGATTTAAATTTATTCTTCGATAAAAAATCACAGTAAATATTATTATATTTAAAATAAAACCTTATAATAGAATTATATTAATTAATTCTATTATAAGGTTTTTGATTTTATCTAACTAACAACTTTTTCTCATATGAATAGCATGTACTTGCTCATAATACAAAACGTTTTTTATACGTAACAGTATATAAAAGCTGACACTTTATGTATGTTGAACAATCGCTTCCTGCCATCCCTTGTTCGAAGCCAATTCATCTCCCACCTACTCACTGAGCAGTGCCCCTTCACACTCCTTGACTAAAATGATAAATGTGGACAATTTGTTAAACATACAAGAAAAGTTTCCTGCTTTATGACAGGAAACTTTTCACATACTATTTATCTAAAAACCTAAGATTCCTACAATCTGACGAGCTTTAGCATTATCTATATAATAATGCATCTCTAATCCCTTTCTTTCTGCACGAAGTACGGTTCCCCTTAATTTTGATAGATGCTGTGAAACAGTAGATTGTGGGAGTTTTAATATTTCCGTTAACTGCGTAACATTACATATTTTATGATGCATTAATTCACTTACAATTTGTAATCGTACCGGATGTGCCATTACTTTTAAAACATCTACGTCTTCTTCGCGGATTTCAGCTAGATCTCTATCAGTTACTACTGTTTTCATTACGCATTCTCCTTTATTATTAATTTCTATTTTTCTTATTATCCTTATAAATAGTACTTATAGATGATTACGATTTGTCCTGTTGAGAAAATTTATTCTCTTCTTAAAGCAAAAAGGAAACCTATCCTGAAAACAGTTTTTCACATAACTTTGATCTATGTTTAACACGCTTTGCTAAGCAAAAGTGCTTCTCCTATCCTTTGTTTAAAGCAAATAAAGAATTCTGCTTTTGCCTTCACGTCCTGAAAAATTGATAAGCAATATCCCCCATCTCACACTCTACAAAATAATCATTTTATTTCTCAACAAAGATACCTGGAATTTAAATACCAAAAATGGTAATATGAAGTCACCTTCAGTTGTCAATTGTGTCCCTTTTTGAAAGGCCCTGTCTATAATGACAAGGCCTTTTAAATTTCCCTAACCTAAAATATCCTTTTTATTTCGTTTTTTAGTTAACCCAAATAATACGAACGAATATAGTACGTTTTATCACTTTTACTTCGCCCAATTATCTTATACCTAATTTTAAATGTATAATCCCAAAATAATTATTAGAAACCCCTTTATTTTTCTATAAAATTGGGCTTACGAATGCTAATTTAACCCCATTTAAATCTCTCTTATAGTAAAAATTGACCTTATACACAATCTAATTAATAAACTGTGATATAACGGGAATAGAAATTAAGTTTATTTTTAAATAAAAAGAAGAGTTAACTTTTGATTAACTCTTCTTTTTTGCAATTTCCCGCTCGTTAATAACAATTAATTTACGAAAATACTCTTCCCTATTTTCTTTTATAAACTTCATCATTGCTATTAGCTTTACTCAAATTAGCTCCTAGAAGTTACATTTTTCATACAATACTGATTCATAACAGGGTTATATGAATCAACTCTACGTTTTTTCATAATTTATTAAAAATCTACGCTACATAGTGAATGTTTGTTTCTATCCAATTACTTGCTTCTTTAATCAAAATACTAACTTCTTCTATCAGTTTAAACTCTTGGAAAATCTTAATTATTCACCAATATAAATGTACCAGCCCTTATAATTAGCCGTTTGTCCCATTTTTATTTTATGTCGGCCTTTATCAAAGGCATATTCTACATTTACATTTTTGACCAATCGATCAATCTCTTTGTCTAGATTTAAATCAGGGTATATCATAGTAACCCATCTTTTCGTCAACTCAATAGATGGGTTATAATTTTCGAAGCTAATAGTAAAATTATTACCGCCCTTTTCATCTATACTCAATGGTCCATACCAATCTTTATTTTCTTTTAACATTTTAGATGAAGCTAAATATAGTACAGCACTTGTCTCCCAATACTTTATATCTAGATTATATTTCTCATTTATCTCCTTAATGAGATTCTGCGCCTCTTTAGATATAGATTTACTATACACGGGAACAATATCCACTAACGATTTATTAAAAGTGAAATCATCTGTCACCATGGATCTCGGTATCCCCAACGGCATTACTTCAGGTTGTCCCGGCTTCTCTAACTTACGCATTGCATTATATAGAAACTGTGCATATTGCTCACGAGTTACTACTTTTTTAGGCTCAAATAAATTGTCACCTGTGCCCACAGCAATTTTGTTTTCTTGTAGGGCACTAATCGCCTCAGTAGCCCAATAATTTTTTTCCACATCATTAAAAGTAGTAATAGATTGTTGCTTTAAATTAAATGTTTTTTGTAAAATGGCCGCCAATTGTTCACGAGTTAATACATCATTTGGACCAAATTCATTATCCCCATATCCATTCATAAGACCAGAACTGACAACAGCATAAATTTCTTTTTCAAACATAGTACCTTTTACATCTTTAAATTGATCTTCAAACCTATCACCTACAAGTAATGGCTGTAGATACACATATAGCAGACGAGCTGCTTGTCCCCGCGTAATATTATCGCCTAATCCAAACATTCCATTTCCATACCCAGCTATCATTTTTTTATCTTTTAGATGCATAATTGCATCATAAGACCAGTGATTTGCAGGAACATCTTTAAATGTTGTGTCTGCTTGTACATTCGTTAAAGATGTTAATGTCGTCGTAGCAAGTGTAGCTCCTATTAAAAGCATTTTTGTTAGTTTCATACTGTAATCCCCTTATTTCTAAAATTTATTATTACAAATAATTTTAATCAGCTTATATTATCTCTTCCTAATATATATTAACATAAAATGTAATAATAATTATATATTAATATATAATTATTATTACACTCGTACATGAATAACCTCTGTTCTACTCTTGGAATACTTCAAAAAAGATTCCATTGAGTATGTATGTAAAAGATTTGTTAATAGCAAATAAAGCAGAATTTACTATCAAAATTATTAAATATTTAATAGCATTAAGGCATTACATGAATCACAAAATACTTAAACTTTTTAACTAACTAAAATTATATAGACCAAAAAGAACCCCGTGATAAGAAAAACTATTCAAAGTGGGAATCTGCAACTTTTGTATAAAACATTTTATTTAATGCCTTTATTTCTCGATAATAGGTATATCAAAGTTATTGTCTCTTGTTAGTAGCTTCCAATATTATGTATAATGAAATTATCATTTTACCAATAAACGGTAATGAAGAGGTGATACATGTAAATAAACCAAACGTATCATCGAGATATTAAAGGATCTATTCAATGTACATGAAGATACATATGTAGGATTTAAGATCATCGAATTTTATGTACAGATTGAATTCCTACAAGATGGAAGATTGGTAGCAAATGTACTCAAGAAAAAAGAGCATTCAATTTGCTTAATGTTATAAAACTACTTGATGTGACATCTGTTGAATGAATTAAAAACATACTCAGGGGGAATTTCAAATGAAAACATTTAGTAAAGTATTATTAGCGGGAACATTGGCTCTTGGCAGTTTAGCAGCAATGAATGTGGAAACACCGAAAGCTCATGCTGATGGAGCGAGCGAATATTGTCGTTACATTTGTGGTCCTAAAGAAACATTAAATAATTTTACAATTCAACTTTCAGATACGAAATACAGACTGGGACAAAATATCATTCTACGAGCAACAAATGATAATGCATATGATGTACATTACACAGCATCTTTTGAAAAACAATACAATACTGGTTGGGGTTATTATGACGCTGATTTTCACTTTGGTTCATTATTACCAGCTGGAACAAATGTATATGAAGATTTTGATGCTGAGACTGGCAATGGTGGAGCAATTTCTGAACCAGGAACATATCGCATGAAAATTGAAGTAACACATGCAGATGGACGCGTTGATACAATGTACACAGCGCCAATTACATTAGCAAATTAAATAATAAGGTTGCTTCATATCTTATTGTTTTTATTATCTATTAAATATTTATTCAAAGTACCTAATCTTTTTATTCGTATTAGGTACTTTGAATAATAGTTTTATTAATAGGTTGCGTTCCCTATTAATAGGTATTGAAGATGCAGAAATTGATATTCAAACAATATTAAGGGTTAAAAAATAGGAATACCTTCTCTTATAATTGTCCATTATTTAAACACTAAAGGGATTCACTATTTACAGCATTAGTTTACTTCTTTCCATAATGACAATGCAAAAATCCAATTTGGATCTCCATTCCCTTGATAACTCTGAATTGCCTCATACACCTTATTCTCATGAACTACTCTATCTCCTGCTTTATACGCTTTACGCGCACCCCATTGTTCATAAGAGTTTTCTTGTCCTTTTGTTATAACTGTGATGGCATCACTTTTCATTGATTCATTACCTGATGTATCGACAGCAGATACAACATACTTATATGCTGTATTCGCTTGCAAATCTTTGTCCATAAATGAAGTTGTATTAGCAGTACCTATTTCTTTCATGGTCCCTCCAACTTCTCTGTATACAATATAATGGCTCACATCTACATTATCCTCCGATGAACCCCACATTAAATCAATACTACTCGTAGTGGTTCCCATACTGTGTAATCCTTTAGGCTGGGTCGGTGCTTCTGTATCTGGTTTTTCCTCTGTTGTTTTAATAACTAGTGCTTCACTTTCCTCAGATATATTCCCTGCAGCATCTACTGCTCTTACTGTATACGTATATTCTGTGTTTGGGCTTAATTTTTTATCAATTATACTAGTACCGACTACAGTATTAATTAACTCCCCATTACGTAACACTTGATATTCTTTCACTCCTTCATTGTCTGTTGCAGGTTTCCAATTAAGTTCTACACTATTTGAAGTAGCTTTTATTACTTTTAATTCAGATGGCTGGGTTGGTGCCTCTTTATCTGGTTTTTCATCATTTATTAGATTCACATCAATCACGTTATAGAAAGCGTTTACAGTATCAGCTACATCCCAAACAGCTAAAATAACATGATACCCACTACGATCAGTTGGTACATTAATTTTATGTGATAAATTATTAGTTGCTTTAGAACCATCGTGTTTTACAGTACCAATTGACTCAAATTCTGCTCTTGTTAAAGGTTTATTTGGATCCCATCCCTTTTTCGTGATGTAGTAGTGCCATTGACTTGTTGAATGAGGAGCTGTGTATTTCCAAGTGAAGGTATTTTCTCCGCCCTTAATCGTATTCTTAAACCATCGATCAGCTGTTTGTTGATCAAGAGTCCCACCAAACAGGCCTCCTGCTGAAGCAATTTTCCCGTCTGCTGGTCCACCCTGTGGAAACCCTTTAGGAGCTTCTAAACTTTGCGGTTCATACATTATATTTCCACAATTAGAATTCAGCGCTCCATAATTTTGACTGCATAAAGCTGCACGGCTACCTGGCTTTTCAACAAACCCATGTGCATAGGCATTTTGAGGAATAAGAGTTGTACTCATAATTCCCACTGCTACTGCAGCAGCACTTAATCCTTTTTTATTTGTAGCCATTTTTCTAAACTGCCCTAGAATTTTTTTATTCATACTACTAGTCCCCTCCTATTGAATTTCTTGCTATATTAAGAGCATGGATGTAAGTGAAGGCTAAACACCTATAACTAAAATTAACAATTGAATACAAAATTTCATACTCAACTATTTATTTACCTCTATTACATTCGAATAACCCTATAGTTGAATTATCACATACTAATTTATTAAAATTTCACAGAAATTATGACAGTTATTGGACTTTTTCCTGTAACCCTCTTTTGTCTTAAAAGTTCTTCTTACTGTAATTTTAGAACAAAAAAACGTATTCTCTCTTACATTTACATACACAAATTTAAGAAATAAATAATTAAAAAGAAAAAATAAAAATACTACAACAAAGAATCTCCATTTGTTTCTTTTCGTAGGTTTTCCAGCATGTTGTATATAAGAAAGCAAGGCAATACCTGCCATAGTAAATAAAAAAATTTGATAATAATCAATCATATGTAATCCCCCTCCATACAAAAATAAGAAGCCTCTTTTTGAGAGACTTCTTATTTTTAATACAAACGACATACATAGGTTAAATATACACAATAAGATTAGGATGCTGAACCTTATTGCAGCTTTATTATAACATATAACCCCTTATTTTGTTTAATAATTCCAAATTAGACAACTTTATCAACAATTGAGTGTTTATTTACATATAATACACAATAAAAAACAACAAAATATTCACTTATAGAACCAACGGTATGTAAAAACCAGCTACCATCCCATTCATAGTTTTAAAAATTTGTCCTATCCTTCTTTTAACAATACTTTAAACTTCGGATAGATTACCGTATATCGACATCTTATGTATGCAAAATTACATATCAAATCTCATTGAAAATCATTCTCGTTGTAACTATAATGGTTTCAAGGGGTGATATTTTCACTTCCTTTTCAAATCTCACAATATATTAAAGGAGGAATTAGCATTATGAAAAAAGTTATTTTAGCAGGGGCATTAGGAATTGCAGTACTATCAGGTATGAATTTACCAGGAGCAGAGGCACCTAAAGCGAGTGCGGCAACTACAAATTTAGACATTCAAGAAGTTACAAAATATTACTCTATGAGTTCCTATGAAGTTTCTCAAAAAGAATCATTTAATCTTAATAAAGGGGAAGAACTTACGGTCTTTGTACAAAATTCCGGGTTCCCAATTTCTTATACAGTCTTTGATGCAGATGATCAAGTAATTGGCACATACAATGCTAATTCACCATACGGTCGCGTATTCAAAGCACAAAAAGACGGTAATATTTCTGTTCAATTTCAAGCAGGAGTAAATTCTTCTTACATGAAGAAGATGAATTTCACAGCCAAATTTGCAGTGTCTAAATTTAACTAGCAGTAAAAATTTTCACTATCCCCTTTAAAGACAAATTAAAAAGGTATATCCCTTCCATGGGATATACCTTTAACTTTAATGAATTTTATATTGACCAGATAACTGCTCTTGCGCCATACGAACTAAACGTTTTGTAATTTCTCCACCTACTGAACCATTAGCTCTTGCTGTTGAATCCGGTCCAAGTGTAACACCAAACTCCTGAGCAATTTCATATTTCATTTGTTCAATTGCACTTGCTGCAGCTGCTATTAAGATTTCGTTTGAATTATTATTTTCGCGAATTTGCATTTTTTAAACACCTCCGTTGAATTTGGTAATATCATGCTCTATTTCCAAAAAAATATGCAAAAATATTATTCGTTTAGCCATTTTTCATATTTACCTTAGCTTTCACTCTTTATATAGGAATAAATAAAGGCATAGGTCATACCTATACCTACCCCTTCTCCTATCCTACTTACTTTTGAATTCCCCTATTAACTCCTGTAACTCTTGGGAGAGCCAATTTAAAGAATTTGCCAACTCTGCAATGTCTTGTACATACAGTTCTTGCTCTTTCATACTTGTCTCTACATTACTACTGCTATTCACATATGTATTTGCAATGTGTGATAATTCATTTACAATCTGAACAATAGTTTGATTATCTTTTAAAATGTCACTTGAATTATTCGAAGCCACTTTAATTTGACTGGCAACAGATTGTGCTGATTCTGAAATCTTTTCAAAGAAAGCACCACTACTTTGGACAAGTGTTATTCCTGATTCTACTTCCTTTGAACTCTTCTGTATGGATCGTACAGCCTCATCTGCTTCAGCTTGGGTTTCATCAATTAATTTAGCTATATCCCTTGCAGATGCCTCGTTTTTTTCCGCTAATATACGTACCTCATCCGCAACAACTGAAAATCCTTTCCCCAACTCTCCAGCACATGAGGCTTCAGTATAAGCATTTACAGCTAATAGACTTGTTTGATTTGACATAGTTGTAATTACAGTAAGAATTTCACTAATTTCCTTAGATCGTGCTTCTAATGCATACATTCTAGAACATACATCTTGAACTGTATCTTGGATTCTTATCATTTGATTCACAATTCGCTTAATCAAATCTTTTCCTACTCCAGAATGCTGTTCCATTTCTTCCGAAGCATTCCTAACTTGTTTTGCAGCTCCTTTAATTTCTTTCATCTTACTTTCCATGTCTTGAACAATTCCTAAACATTTTTGCACTACATATTCATGAGAATGTGCTCCTAAATTTAATCCTGTAGTAGCACTTGCAATTTCTTTAAAGGCTATGCTATTCGCTTTTGTACTTACCGACAATTCCTGTGAGGATGTCGAAACTTGTTCAGCAGTCTGCCTTACTTTATCTATAATCCTATTAAACTTTTTAATAGTGTTATTAAAAAAGATATTAGTTATCCCTATATCATCAGACCTTTCATTCAATTTAATACTTAAATCCCCTTCACCAACTTTACGTAACCCTTCTTGTAAATCCTTTAAAGGCGATAGAGATTTTCGTGAGATGAATATTTGGATTGTAATTGCGATTGTTAATGAAATGATTATAAATAGTAAACCGTGCACTATAAATTCTTTCTTTGTAAGAGGAATAATAGAAGCGTCCAAATCCGCTGCAACAATTGCAATTATATTATTATTTTCATCTGTAATTGGCTCTAAAATTGTTACCCATGTACCTAGTACATCTTCATACACTTCAGTCATTTGTGCCTGTTTCGTTTTCATTACTTGGTCGTATGTCTTCTTCCAATGAGTAGGATGCTCATAATAGTCACCTGTTTTTACAGAACCTAGTTTTTCAGAAACCGTATCTGCTAATTCTGTATCCAAAGCTACTAATTGTAATTCAGCTTTATCATTTAGCTTTGCTCCTGTAACATATGTTTGTCCGACACTTTTCATATTTTTTATAGCTTTATCTAATTGCTCTGTCAATTTTTCTTTCTCCACTCTTTGTGCTGTCGGATCTTTTGCTACATCTCTTACTATTTCCAGATCTAATTGATTTATTAATGTATCTCCTGTTTCAAAAGACTGCCTTTCAAATATAAACATCATACTATTTTGAAACATGTTAAAACTTAACGCCCCCATACTTCCCACAAGCGTCAGAATTACTAATACTGTTAGTAATACATTTTTCTGAAGCAACGATAGCTTATGCCAATATTTTTTCATTGATTTCACCTTCCTTATTTTCAACAATACAAAAACAAATTAGTAACATATTAAAGAGTTATATTTCTTTTATTAACTTAAACATTAAAGTAGCATACTAGTCATTCAATCAAACGTTCCAATTTTTTTCGTTTGATTGAGTTTCTTTCCTTTTATACTGATAGTTTCACTATAATTAAAGAAATAATTTAAAGTTTATTTTCTTCTTTTTGAAGCTCATTCTGATCTATTGTACAAATATCAGTTTTCCCATTTGCAATCGCATCCTTTTAATATATGTCCAGCTACTTCTGGAAATCTATTAAAAGGAAGACGTAATACTTCTACTACCTCATCTCTTCTATTCGTACTGATATTTTCTAAATTGATGTGTTAAAGGCTTTGCCTACAATAATTGCTATAAAATTTAATGGCCTACTAAGAATATGTTAAATTTCATATTTATCTTCTAAAAATTTTACATTAAATTTGTTGGAGTTCCTTCAGTGAAGATTTTTTATAATATCGTTAGTTTTAAATAAAGACAAGAATTTTTAAGAGCCTCATCTTTAGTTATCTTTATCTTGCACAACAATAAAATTTGAAAGTTTAATTCAATCTCCTATTTTATAACTTTTTTCCTTATTTTTCTATAACATTATAATATTTACCTGTACAATCTAAACTTAGACTCTTTTGGCCTTTACTCTTCAATTGTCTTAAATTCATATGAGGTAGCGCAGAAAGTAAATTTTTAATAAAAAACTTTTGTATTAAAAAATGCAAAAATACATACTCCTCCAAAACTATATGCACTTAAATATTCATATAGTAAAATAATCAGTACAAGCGTGTCCTATACAGCATATTTCCTTAACGGGCTTGATATTATATTCATCATAAAATTGGTGTGACCTTAATATCTCACTTAGCTCGTTAATATTTTGATATTAACAATATAGTGTTAATATCTCCCTACTTTATCGCTACACCTACATATAAGCCAAGGATTCAATTACAGAACGGTTTTCATCAATAGTAGACGAAAACATGTCAAACAAAAAGAGACTCAATTATTTATTACTTTTCATATAGATGTAATAAAAGATTATAGGAGAAATATATATGCTCAAAAAAATAAATAGATTTATGTTTGCTTTGCCTACAATTTCTTTTATTTTTCTTATTTTATTAGGATCATTTTTATTTGTAATACCATTAGATCTATTCTTACCTGAAATACAAAAAAACCCAATAACAGAAGCACCTCTTATTCTTCAAGTTTTATTAGGGGTATTAGCGGCACCTATATATGAAACAGTAGTTTTTCAAGTATTTTTATTTTGGCTATTAAGTTGGATTCCTTACATTAAAAATCGCGATTACCTTATCATTTTAATTGCATCAATTATATTTGGATTAAATCATCAATATGGAATCACTTATATAGTTGGTACAACCATAATTGGTCTTTTATATAACTATGCTTATTGGGTATATAAAAAAAAGAATGAAAAATATCAGGTTACAATGTCTGCTTTTTGGGTTGTGTTTTTGATTCACTTATTACATAATTCTATTGCTTTTATAGCATCAAATTTATAAATTTAAAGATAATATAGATTAATGAATTATGTTTGTACTTAGTTAAGGTAAAAGACACGAAATAAAGATTAGAGATTGCCCTGTCAGGTAGACAGTATTTTCAAAGCGCAACTAAGCCACCTGAGTCTATATTTGTATGGACTCAGGTGGCTTAATTTCTTCTAGTTCTTTAATACCTACCGTTTCGAATTATTTCATCAAACGACTTACAATAGGATATTAAATCTCTAATTCTTTCGCAACAGTTTTATCCCTTATACCTTCTTTTAAGTATAAACGCACTTCTCTTTCTTTGCATTTTGTATAACGAGTAATTCTAATTTAACCCATAGAAAAATCCCCTTCATAGTAAACAGGTTAATGTGTTTTCTTTTTCCTATCTACTATAAGGGGAGTATAGCATGACTTCTTTTTTGTAAAAGATCTAAGATTCTAGCGCAGTAATTAATTGCTGACGTTCTTTATCTCTAAAAATTTTAATTTCATGTTTAAACTCATAGTTTCCTTCTTCAAATCTAACCCATTCCTTACTTGTCCAATATACAACATCTACATTCGCATCTAAAATTACAGAACATATATCTACTAATTCTTCTTCGTAAAATGGCGCTTCTTTTGCTAGTTCAAAAGCTAATACTTTTGGATCGTTACTTTTAATTTGAAATTCCCTTGAAGTTTGCCCTAAATACTGCCATGGAGAATCTAGAGATTGCACATGAAAATTTTGAGTTTCTTTAAACTTTGATGGAGAATACATTGTAGCAGCAAATATAGGTTCACTCACTCCTATTGTTGCGCCGAAAGCAATAAAACCAATAATAAGTTTTTTAATCATTTTTTCAGCCCCTTTAATTATTTTGGATATGCTTCCTTTTTATACTACGTTTATATTTGTGTAAATGAAGATGATTTGACATGGTTCATCATTTTTCTCAAAAACTGTATATTAATTAACTGTTGTAAATTTACCAAAAACAAAAAAAGTTTCCATAAGGAAACTTTTTTGTTTTTGGTATACATTATATGTATAAAGATTAGTTTTAAAAATATTTACTTATTTGTTGATAAAATTGTATATGGAAATTTTCCCTACTATTATCTACACACATTTCATGCAAAACTTCACTACAACATGAACAAACTCATCTTATGACTACTTTTCTTCTTACGAAATTAAGTGATTGTTTCAATAGCTGGTTCGGGAGTCATAGAATTACTTTCTTTCTAAGCTCTATTATTCCGTTCTTTCGCCTAAAATTCCAATATCCCCATTACTTCTTTCGTAAATAGTTTAAAATCAGTTAAATGTTTTTCAATAATTTGACGAACAATATCTAAATTTACACTTTGATAATCATGAACAGCAATATTACGAAATCCAACCATTGCCTTTAACTTATTTGCTAGATCAGCGCTAAGTAATCCTGCTGTAACCAATAAATCAAAAGCCTCTCGACTAGATTGGGGTAGTCCCAATTTTTTCCCTGCAACAATATGCATCGCTAAATCAATACTTGCTTCACAAGCTCTTTGTATGTTCAATATTATTGAATCTTGTTTTGTAAAATCCTCTAAATTTTCGGGGTCATTTCCATACACATCTTGGATTCTTTTTATACAACGCTCTACTGTAGAAATTTTATTTAAAATAACCTCATTCTTCATATATAGAACCTCTTTTCTTTATATCATCAAATACTATCTGTCGTTCTTCATTCAATTTTGAATACATTTTTAAGGTTTTCATTTCAAAAATGACCTTACGTCTTTCATCCGAACAAAATATTGTCTTTCCTGTATGTATAATCTGAGCTTGAAAAACTGTAGAAGCTTCGGATAAATCAACTAAATCAACATCCTTATGAACAATGTTAGCTAACTCCTGTGCTAATAAAAAACGTTCATAGTTCCCTAAAGTTGTGTCACTTAAATAAGCTATATCAATATCACTATCTTCTCGTTCTCTGTTCTCAGCCGTTGATCCAAACACAATTATCCAATAGGGATTCACCGTCTCTTGTAATTTTTCTATAATAGCTGTTATCATGCTTTGAAAAATCATCTAATTAATCCCCCTTATTATACTTGAATTTTATTATATCATAACCAATCATAAATCCTTTAAACGACTACAAATCCTTAAACAAAATTAAGACTTTTTAGTACTTAACTCCTTACAAAATTAGAAGCTTATTTCTGGCCTAAAATTATTATAATTCAGGAGTAGGTATATTGTAGCTTTGGTTCTTAAATAATTGTTAATAATCCCACACTTCGCCTGTTAAATGCCTTTTATATTTTCGTCCTACAAAAGTAAAAGACTGACAATAACTGTCAGCCTCTTACTTTTGCAACTCTAAAAAACTTTAGCCTATTTCAATATACATTCTAATAATTTGAGCATATATTACTCTAGCAAGGAATTATATATTAATCCACCTTTAATTTTTCTTTTACCTTTGTAGGGAGTTCGTCTTTTTTAACTTCTTCCCAAGATTTCACACCTTTTTTCTCAGAGTAATATATACGTAAAAACGCTTTTTTACGAAGGTTTTTTAACGCTGTAAACTCCATTTCTTTCTCTTTACCATCCTTATCAAATCCAGCTAATTTATATTCGTAAGTCGTATCCCCATTTACATTTTTCTCTTTTAATTTTTCACCATCCTTGGTAATTTGCACATAATATGTATCTGTACCAAGACGATTTAAATTACACCCCGATAACAACACAGTAAACATCACAAAAACACTACACATAAGCACTATTCGTTTCAAATTATTCACCTCATATCTTTTCTCACAAAAATTATATCCTAATCTATTGGTTGCCAAAATTCATTTCCATTACGCTAACATTACGTTTTTGTAAGGTAGTAAAAATAGCATAATTAAAAGGATATGAATTCATATCCTTTGTTCTTATTGAGTAAACTATTTTGCCTCATTCTAAATAGGAGATATTTCTATTATTCTGGGAAAATGAAGTTAGAGTTTCCCTCACTATTATCGGAATCCTCTTTCGGGAACGTCATAGTGGAACCTTCATTCCCTTTATTTATTTCTTGCTCCTCAGGAAATACAATGGAAGAATCATTACCTAAGTTTGGTGAAAAACCAAGTTTAGATAAAATGGCTTTTAAGTCAGGTAAAACACCAATTTTATCAGAGATTGGATCGTTAGATTTCGTTCCAGTACTAGGGTCACTTAAGATATTCCTAAGCTGGCTTGGTGTATATACTTTTCCCAGATTATTTTTTGCAATTCCTTGAATTGATGCAGCAGCACCAGCAATAATAGGCGATGCACTAGATGTTCCAGCAAAACTAGATGTATATAGATTTGTTGTAAATTCACTTGGTTTAGCATCTGTTGTATCTACTGCATTCCCCCATCCATACACATCCACCCTACTACCATAATTAGAGAAATATGAACGTTTATGAGGAACCCTTGCAGAAGCTGCCCCAACCATAATTGCCCCTGAATCTTTAAAATCAGGACTATTACGATTTAAAACTTGTTTACCATTACGGTCTCTAAATTGATCTAAATCATTTCCGCCGTTTGCACCTGCTTCAATAATAATAATTCCCTTATTTGTTCCCAGACGAATTGCATCAAATAAATCCGGTTTTACTTCTACAGGAAAATAATTCTTATCTCCATATCCATCGTAAGTTGCTTGAGCTTCTAATAAAAGAATATCTCCAGCTTGCATATTGTTAACTGCACTTAATATAGCATCAGCTGTATTATAATTTCCGTTATCCCTAAACTGAGATACAACCTTTACCTTAGCTTTTGGTGCAATCCCAATTCCACCTATGTTATTATCTTCTGCCGAAACAATACCTAAGACTGAGGTACCATGATCATGGTGTTCACTCCTATTCTGTCCGGATATCAATTCAATCTTTTGATTCACTAAATCCTCATGACTAAATAACCAACCATACTCCATATCTACGAAAGTAGTTCCTTTTCCATCTCCACCTTTTATGCTCCAGGCATAAGGTGCATTAATTCCTAATGGTGCTGGTTCAAGGTAACCTTGTCTTGTAAGTCTAGGCTCATCATATGGATTAACAGATAAATTTGGTAAACGCTCTTCTGGTGGCGCCTCTTCCTCCTGTAAATACGCCGTTTCAACAAGAGATAATTTCCCGATTTTTGTAAGTAATGCTTGTACATCAATATCATCTTGAGTTTCTACAATATAATAGTTTAGCAAATTAGAAGAAATATGATCGGAATCTTTTATTTCTTTACCTAGATTTTTAATTTCTTTAGGATTTAAAGAACTAAAAAGTCGATTTATAGTTACATTTGGGTATTCAGCTAAAATTCCAATGAATTCAGGATCTTGTTTTTCTTCTTTAATGAATTTTTCTATTCCATCCTGATATGGTAAATTCGCTTCATTTTTAAATTTCAAAATTAATTGTTTAGTAACTTGCTTATGTATAGTAGAATTTAATTGCTTATTTGAATAATTGTAAGTAGCTGCGTAGGCAACTTCTGATTTTTCACTTGGAAGTAATCCGCCTACTCCATTAAATGCTGTTAATGCAATTGAAGAAACTAGAATTCCCTTAAAAATTTTCAAAACGTGCACCTCTTTAAATTAATATATGATTATAAAAAAATGTATATTACCTAATTTCTTTTATAAAAACGTTTTATATGTAGGACTATATTTTCAACTCCATTCATTCTTTAATACTTTTTTATACATAGTTAATACAACTAATTCATATCAACAATTTTATTAATTAGACCGCATAACTGTAACCATTATAGTTACACCTTTGCGAAATAGTCAACCTAAAATGCAATTTTGCATGTAAAATCATACATACTTCTATCAACTTACTCCTAATTATTTCAAGAAAAGTTGAGATTCTATCATTTGGAGTAATTGCATATATGTAATATAAAACATATAAGGAGGTTAAAATGTGGTAATCTCAAGACAAGACTCCTGGACTGAAGATAACGATTTACTTCTCGCATCAACAGTACTTCAGAATATTCGTAACGGTGGAACACAGTTAGCTGCATTCAAAGAAGTTGCAAAACTACTAGTTAGAACACCCGTAGCTTGTGGATTTCGTTGGAATTCCTATGTGAGAAAACAATACCAAGTAGAAATACAACAAGCAAAACAGGACAAAAAAATTGGAAACAACATTTCACTCTCCCCACCAGAAAAAGAAACAAACTCTTTGTCAATTACATTAGATGACATTATTCTCTTTCTACAAAATTATAAAGATGTGAATGAATTGACAAAGTTACAAAATCAAATTGAAGATTTAAAAGCTGAGAATCAATCTCTTCTACAACGTTTAACTATGTATGAAGAAGAATATCGTATGTTACTGAACCATATTGATAAGACAAGAAATTTAATTGCAGTGGATTAAACAGCATAACTATATTGATCATCTAGTAGGACTTTCGCCCTCCAAAATTATCATTAACAAAGAAAATTCAGGCTTTTATAATTGTATATAAGTAAAATACACATACATAATGTATGTGTATTTTTAATTTGACTATTATTAAAAGAAATATTTAGTCTATGTTACATCTTTTCTAATATTTCTTGTCTTTCACACCATTTCGTTAGCTTTTCTAATGCTTTTTTAGATAAACGTTTTGTTTTATAATTACAAAATCTCGATAATGTAGACGGAGAAATACTAATTTCATCTGCTATTTCACGAATGCTTACCTTTTTTTCATTGTGTACTTTCAGTATTTGGTCACGAATTTTTTTCTCTATTTGCTCGACCGATTCTACAGTCTTCTTTATCTCTTTAACAACTGTTACTTCAGGTAATTGTTCTTGAGGTTCTTCTATACTCTTCTTTCCAATTACCCTATCCATTGATTGTAGCATTTCTTCAGGTGGTAAAATCGTTATTCCTAAGTTAGTGTAATAATTTTTAAACCAATTACGTTTCCCAATTTGTTGTTCATCAAGTGGATCACTATACTCCCAATGAGAGATTACTTTTTCATTTTCTAAATCCATTAGAACATTTTCTAACTGTTCTCTAATACGATTCGGCTTCCAATCTTTTGGGATATCCATTACTGCTAGCAGCCCTTTGTCCCCACCTATAGAATATGGCTTTTTCAATGATGAATACATTTGTCTAATTCTCCATTGCCATGTTAAGTATCGAATTAACCTTTTATGATATTTGTGTCTATAACTATTGTATTCAAGTGCTTTTTTAGACAATAATGCTGTTGTATTATTTGATCCATATAAATAATTGGTTAAAAAGCTACCTGGCTTAATACGACAAGATTCAATACCCATATATTCATTCGTAACACTATGTCTCCACAATACAACCGAATCTAATACAAATAATCGCTTAACAACCTCACGCTTTAATTCTAGTCGTTCCCCTTCATCTTCACGATCATTTAATACTACGACTTCATTATCATCATTTAAATAGATAAAAATACTTGCTAAAGCGGCAATTCTTTTTGCTATTTTAATTTTATCTTCAGCTCGATAATATTCTTTATTTTTAACGACTGTCTTTGGAATGTTGCACATCTCTAAAACTTGCTCATATGAAAAATCAATAAACTCATCTGGAGATTTTGCTTCGTTGATCCACTGTATTGTAATTGCATCTAAACAATCTGCTGTTAAATCATCCATATTACTCATTACATCATCAACAAGGGTATTCCATCGGGCAGCTTCTTCAATATTTGTAAGTCTTAAATCCTCGTCTTTATGTGAAGAAAGTTGAGCCATCCCATTAGAAGACTTCGTTTCAATAGGATATTGTAAAACTTTGGTATTGTCATCCTCTTCAAATTGATTCTTTGCAATTCCATCTCTTAATTTATAATAAACAGCAGAGTTATTTACCTCGTAATAATCCTCATGGTTCACTATATTTGTCTGATCTATATTTTGATCATTTTCTAATATTTTGGAATTTGAAGGTGCTACATTTTGAAATTCTTTGTCTATAAATCCTTCAATTTCTTTATATATTTCTTCCTTATAGGAATCAATTTTGGCATAAATTTGTACTAATGTAGTACCGGATTCTTGCTTTTTTTCTAGCCAAGACACTAATGCAGTAAATGATGAGGAAGCATGAGGTGAGGTTAATACTTTATTATTATTGTTTTCAACATCTTTAAAGTATGCATTCCACTTATTCCATACTAGATCATTCGTTTTATAAATTGGCTCAGAGATTAACAAGGCATCTCGAAACATTTGTAATAAGTTATCCACTTTATATTCCTCCCTAAACCATGGATCATAACAAAGTAGTTTTTATCATAAAATTCTTTACTACTATTTTATTTAATCTATTGTAACAGATATTCATAAGATTTTGCGCCTTTCTTTCCTTAACCCTTTAACTTGCAACATCTTTGCTCTTTCTTTTACCTACTCTTCTTTACTTGCATTTCTTTTGCGCTTTGCTTTCCCTAACTCTTCAACTTGCAACATCTTTGCTCTTTTTCTTCCCTATTTCTTTCAACTTGCACACTTTTTGCGCTTTGCTTTCCTTAACTCTTTAACTTGCAACATCTTTGCTCTTTTCTTATCTATTTCTTTCAACTTGCATTCATTTTGCGCTTTGTTTTCCTTAACTCTCTCACTTGCAACATCGTTGCCCTTTCTCTTCCCTATTTCTTTCAACTTGCATTCATTTTGCGCTTTGTTTTCCTTAACTCTTTAGCTTGCAACAGTTTGCTCTTTCTTTTCCTTATTTCTCCTTACTTACATTCCTTTTGCGCTTTGCTTTCCTTAACTCTCTCACTTGCAACATCGTTGCCCTTTCTCTTCTCTATTTCTTTCAACTTGCACACTCTTTGCGTTTTGCTTTCCTTAACTCTTTAACTTGCAACATCGTTGCTCTTTCTTTTACCTACTCTTCTTTACTTGCATTTCTTTTGCGCTTTGCTTTCCCTAACTCTTCAACTTGCAACATCGTTGCTCTTTTTCTTACCTCTTTCTTTCAACTTGCACACTTTTTGCGTTTTGCTTTCCTTAACTCTTTAACTTGCAACAGTTTGCCCTTTCTTTTCCCTATTTCTCCTTACTTACAGTCCTTTTGCGCTTTGCTTTCCTTAACTCTCTCACTTGCAACACGTTTGCGGTATGCATGCCCTATTTCTTTCAACTTGCAACAGTATAATTTATTTCTCAACCAAGTAATGTAAAAAAATCATGCCATTTTAAAGTTTTTAAGCTATTTTTCTCATATTTTGAATAAGTTACATACATAAAATGCAACATGTTTGCGGTATCCTTTCCCTAACTTCCCTACCATTTTCACTCTAATCCTTTATATACCAAGGGTTTAGGTGCTTTTTCACTTACTTTTATACATATCACCCAACTTGCAACACGTTTGCGGTATGCATGCCCTTATTTTTCTCATAAGATGCAACACTGTTTGCGGTATCCTTTCCCTACTTTCAATCTACAAATACCAACAAGTCCTTTTATATCAAGGATAATCATTACAATTCATTTTTAAGGATTGCGTTCATCAACTTGCAACACGTTTGCGGTATCCTTTCCCTAACTTCCCTATCATTTTCACTCTAACCCTTTATATACCAAGGATTTAGGTACCTTTCCACTTACTTTTATACATATCACCCAACTTGCAACACGTTTGCGGTATCCTTAACACAAAAAAAAATCATAAAATTCTCTTATCCCTTGATACAACTAGCTTCATAAGCTGTTGCAAGTTGCTAATTTTCTTCTTAAAGGAGCACCTTTCGCCAATTTTCGGTTTGCTATAATCAAAATTGGTATATTTTATAGTATTCTGGCATACATTTCGAATTTTGCAGAACGGAGGTGAACAAGATGGGGAAATCATTTGTGATACGTAATCAACGTAGCTTAAATGGGAAAACAACTAATGCAGTGCTAGTAACATTAAAATCTTGGCAAAAATTTGTGGAAACATTTGAGGAGAAGTACTACAGCTATAAAGATACGTATTTAGAAGATATTCTGCAGCACATGACATACGAAGAACGTATTGCTGACGTAGAAGGCTTTGTCGAAAAAGCCAAGCCATCTTTTTCACGTCGCGCAATGTCTGCAATTGCAGAAAAAACAGGAAGAAAACATAAATTATACGGTATTACGAATGCTGATCTTGAAGTATTCTTGTACCTACATAAAAAATGCTATACAAATGGTGTCATTCCAAATGTAACAATACATATGATGTGGGAAGATTACAAGCAATATAAAGAAGAATTTGCTTATATCCAACACTCTCAATTCTATATCGCATTAAAGAAATTAAACTTACATAACGTTATTTCCATCGAAAATGGAGTAGATGGCCGTTATACAATCAAACTCACTCATTTTATGAATGAGGAAACAGAAAAAGCAAATCCTTACGTATATATTAGTCCTGTTGTATTTACAAAGGCTTTCTTTAAGCTATCTGTAGCAGCTAAGAAACTATTCTTAGACATCGCTATGCAACAACATACAGAAACAACTTTAAAACGTTCTTTGGACAAGCAGGATGAAAGAGGCAACAAAACTCACTTTGGTGGGATGTATCGTTTCTTACATAAAAAATATCCGCACCAAATTCATGCGGTTATCGAAGAATTAACAACTGCATTACCATGTACGGGGAATCCCCTATTCAAAATTTGTAAAATGCAAAAAGGTGTAAAGCATACAAAACGATATACAACCTTATACCTATCTATCCATTCAGACTTCTTATGTACGAAAGAATCTGGTGAACAACAACACAGGGATCCCTTTACACCAAGAGCTACCTATGCTCGTAAAGCGAAATTCATCGAATCAGTTCTACAAGAAATGAATATCGGTGAACTGTCTTCAGACATGAATAAGTTCATTCATGTATTAAAGCATACTTGTCATCGTCAAATTCGCAGTGTCATTCGAGGGCTTCGTGACATGGTTGATCGAAAAGAAGGGTATCCAACGAAAATTGTATATACATTGAAAAAACTATTGCATCAAACATCTCAATATCAAATTCTTGATACAGCAGCGAAAGAAGGCATCTACCCTCTTATTGCGCAGCACATACCAAAAGAGAGAAATAGTGACCGTGAGCAAGCTGTCTTTAATTTTGGTCTACATTATTCTATGTACTCTCTTCATACCATTAAGAAGATGTTTAAAAATGTGCATGCACTACTGAAGCAGAAGTTTGCAGTACCAGTGACGGAAGAGTCTTATCACCGCAATTATCTAAAATACCAGGAAGAAACGTTATTTAGAAAATATGCATATGATCAGGGAGTAAATCTCCATGCATATATCGCTTTAGAAATTGAAATGCGTGAAAAACTAAAAGTTCGTGGTCATAAAGAACGCACGATTCCAAGTGATGTGCGTGAATGGTTTATCGAGGCAATTGATAAGCTGCCACAAGAAAAACTTCGTGTTATTGAGCTACCAAAGCAGTTTAATTTACTAGAGTTTATGCGTACCTTCGAACGTTTAGTACGTGCTGGGGTAACAATAACAGATCCTAATCAGGTGCTAACCGCAATAGAAATAAAATAAAAGCAACAAGCTCTCTATTTTTGAAAAAATTAAAAGTAGAGGGCTATTCGTGTTTGTTTCATTAATACCCCTTCCCCACTACTCTATTTATACATACCAAATCAGAAGGACTGCATGTAAAATGGGGTCTTTTTTTATGCAATTCTATACAAATCTTCTTCTAGCTATACAAGAATCCCCACACTACACATTGGGTATTCTTCACGTGTAGTAAAATATTCGATTTTATACCTACAAAAAATCAGAAGGATATTTATAAAAACAGTGGATATGAGGACAAAAATGTTCAAATGTGAATAATATTTTTCCAATATCCTTGATAATACTAGTCTCGTTTGTTTCATCTAATAAAAATCATCAACAATAATGTGAGTTATGTGTAAATACTGATTTATGTTAACAAATATCTACATTTTCTGAACAAAATGTGGATAATTGAACATTAGATACTTTCTCATTTACCAAAATAAAGAAAATAAAGCCTATTCCCATAGTTGGATAAATATAAAGTGATTTGTATTAATTTCTTTCCGATTTCATGTAGAAACATATGATTTTCTTTCTGCTTTTTTGTAGAATTAATAACCTATTAATCATTGAATCTACGGATACATTTTCTACTATTTATGATTTTTTACGTTCTAACATGAAATTTTCCCTTGTGGGAGTAGATCTTTCCCCTATTTTTGATAACCTATAATAGTTTTATCTTTATTTCTTTTTAATATATAAGATATATATTTATAATAGATTTTATTATTACTAGTATGATTGTTAATAAGATGTCAGACCTAATTGAAAATATTTGTTAATTTAGTTATAATAATGGTAATTAAAGATATCATTACCCTCATACAAAAGGACAAACCTACGTATCCCTATCAGGGCCAGGTTTGTCCTTTTTTTTATTGTAGTAAACAATTCTTATTGGGAGGATTAAATATGACTGTACTAAAAGATACAACTTATATAGAAATGAATACGCATAACGAGATTAGATTTTTCAAAGGGATATTTTGGGGAATAGTCTTTGTAGTTCCTTTTTGGAGTATGATGATAGCCTTATTCATTTGGCTTTGTAAATAATATGCCAGCAACCGTGTGTAGTAAAGGGCAGTAGCAGGGCTTCAACCTACGTTCTGTTATATAATATACCCAAAGAAATCAGATGATTATAATGAAGACAAAGGGGTTCATTCAATTATAGGCTAAATTTTGACCTCTAATTATGGATAGAGACGCTTGTATAATCAATTTAATAGTAAACTATGGTTTAACCTTGTAAGAGCTTGTATCGCTTAATATCAGCCATATACAGCTTATTAGAAATACCTTAGTGGTATCTGGAGAAAATGGATTAACTAGGTCTGTTTCCTTAACCATGGAAGATATACAACAGCTTTATAAATATAATACGATTTGAAGTGAAGCGAGCAGAATTAAACAAACGCATTTCTGTACAGCAGATGAGAAACACCTTTATTCTCAATCTTATTAAACAAGAAGTAACTGAAGAAGAGTTGGTAAGTAGGATGAAATTCAAAACTAAGATATCTTTAAAGAGGTAGTATTAATATTTACAATGATCTGTAAATCAACGATCCTATCCTAATTGTATTAAATACACTAAAATGGGGTCCTGCCATATGTCTATCAAGCTAAGATTTTAAAGTCCCCCTAAACGAAAATTTACTTTCTCTACAGGTAGTTACTTTGAGAAGGTAGCTCATTTTTTCGTTTTTTTGGGGGGATTTTTCTTAAGTTGATGGTGATTTGGTGTCCTCCTATAAAAAAGACACCCCAAGGTGCCTTACTCCGACTTGAACCATTTTAATTTTAATAATATAGTTCTAAGTTTAAAAGCTATAGGGATTTTTCCTGTGGGCCTTGTAAGTAGTTTTTACGAAATTATGATTGTTTTTTATTTTGTATTTCAATAAGTTTATCTTTAATCATTTGTATATAATGTCCTTTTTCTGTTAATTCAAATATAAATAATGCTTTTTTCATGTTATTAACAACAGCTTCTTCATTAGGTTGTTTAAGTTTTAATAAATTCGAAGCTTTTAAATAGTATAATTCACCTAATAGATAGAGCGTATTTAGATTAATAGCCATTTTGATGCCCTTATCACTGTATCTTATTGATTCTTCATATTGATCCATTAGATTTAAACATTTTGTTAAATTAAAAAAGACTTTTAATTTAATTTCTTTATCTCTAGGAAAATCTAACTTGTTAAAATTAGTTAAACATCTTTTTAATATATTAATCGATTTTTCGTATTCTTTGTTTTCCGCATACAATATAGCAATTGACTGCATAATATCTATTTCTCTTTCTGATAAACAATCAACATTAGTTATAGTTAGTTTTAATGCAGTATTTAAAAGAGTTAAAGCCAATTTTGTTGTGTTATTTACACGATATATAGCAATTGCCTCATACCATAGAAGAAATTGTTTATCTTCTCTTGATTGGAAATTATTTTCGTTTTTCTCTTTTTTTACTATTTCATAAAGTTCTTTATATTGTTTTTGCTTTGTACAATCCATCATTACATGTTTTACATTTTGTACGTATTTTAATTTTTTGTTTTGAGTTAGTGCAAATATATTATTTGGATCAACACCAAGTCTTTCAGATAATTGATATAACAATATGCTAGATGGATAAATTATACCTTTTTCTATCTTGCTAATTTGACTTTGTGAACATATTCCATCACATAATTCGGATTGTGATATATTTTTTTTCATTCTAAGTTCTTTAATGGTAATACCCAAATCGTTAAATTCCATTTTCCCCACCTACTATTTAGCAATTTATTAGTATAATAAGATTCTCTAACCTTAATGTAATGTAAAATTAATATGGTTGCAATTATTGTTTGTTGTAAAGGTCTTACCGTGTTATAAGATGGTGAGGTTTTTATTATGTACAAAAACGAGGAGGAAGGAACCTTAGTATAGACATTCTCTATTATGTAATTCCTCTATTTTTAATTGATTACGATTTCATTTATATTTAGCTTGTTTAAAGCCTTTTTATAAAAAGACATTGAACCAAATGGTTCAATGTCTTTGCGCCTCTTACATGTTTGTGTACTCAAAGTACAATTTTTCCGGTTTTCCATACATGTTAATTTCATTTTGATATACATCAGCTAATTGCTGAGACATCTCGATGTTTTCCATATAAGATAATGAAGCAGCTGCTTCTATTTGTTCTTTAATTTCATTAGGGATAACTGTGTAAGATAAATTCCCCATCTTACTTCCTAACTTAGTATCGGTAGCAGCTTCATAATAAATTTCGGTAATTAAGACCTCATTATCATCTGGATCATACATATATCCTCGGTTAACTGTAATCATATTATAGTGCTCCTCTCATTTTTCGTTTTCTAATTCCTTGTGCTTTTAGCATTGCAACGAGTACCTTATTTCTATATAAAATCCCTAGTTCTTAATTTGTATATTCCATTCTTTCTCTACTCTACTATAAATTAGTATTTAATATCTTTTTTTAGTTTTGAATTCAAAAAGTCTTAACAATACTAAAGAGTTAGACTACGAATTCATTCTTCACATTGTTTTTTTTACGCTATACTTTGTAAAGTATCATATGATCCCTCCTCTAAATGAAACAAGCACAATATATGTGCTTGTTTCATTTAGCATATTATTAGCCCAAAAGGTCTATTTACAAGTGATTCCTAACTTAAAGACAATATAAAAAGGGCTTCTTTAAGTCGATTGAAAATGCGCATAGCAAAATAAGCTATATACATTAATCGGCTCAAAGAAGCCCTTTCACAATTGAAACAAGAACACAACTTGCTTCTACAACTCAACCACAACCCATAAGGCGTGGGAATAAACGGAATCAATTAAACAATAAACATATTTTTATATTAAACTATTTTCATATTGTATTCAATTGTTTTAATTAAACGAATATAAGAAGAGGTTTTATATGCAGTTATTATATGTATTAAATAATAATGTCCCTGTTTCCACTGCTACAAATCCCCCCTTATTTTCGGTTCTTGGTGTTACTTCATGTACTGCATTTCAAAATATAGTTTTTCTGGTTTTTGATTTTGGTCTAAATAAATAAGTATTTCTCTAATAGTTCCTTTTGCAACTTCAATATTTTCCATATAGGACTTACTTTCATTTTCTTGAACCTTTCGAAAAATAGCAGTGGGTAGTTTTACTGCACCAAATACCCCCATCTTACTTCCTAGCTTTTTATCTGAAGCAGCATCGTAGAAAATTTCATTTACAATTACTTCATTATCATCCGGATCGTACATGTACCCTCTTTGTATGCGTAGCAATGTATTACTCCTTTCTTGTATATTTCATTTCAATAATAACAACATTTGTATATATCGTTGTCGTTAAACCAGGTATCAAATAGTATTATTTCGTAAAATCCGCACTTTGTATAGAGGTAGACACAGGATAATTAGTTTTCTTAAATTGTTTTTGAATATTTCGTGCTTTTTATACAACAAACAAGCCACCCTTTAAAAGAAAGCAATAGCTTGTAAGGGTGGCTTAGTTTATAGTAAATAGCTTTGTATTTAATTGCTTAATCTCTCCCTCTGCAAGAGGCTGATAAAAAGCATGTTGTAATCCTTCTACATGTAATGTTTCTCCTATACATAGCAATACTTTACCAGGAATTAAATCAAGTAGTAGTTCATTATTAATTTGCTTTGCTTGTTTTTCAGTAGAAACATAAATAACTAGGATTGTAGGGTTATTCCTTAAATCTTTTATGATAACATCCTTACCTGACTCTACGAAATCTCTCCATCTAGCAATAATTTGTCTTAAGCGATTCTTTTTATCTGTTAATAAGGTGGAGTATACAACAAAATTAAATTCTTGATTTACTCCGCCCTGCGCAACAAAACTTAAAGGAGGGGTAAAAACCCCTTTACTAATAGATGGATGCATAATATGCCCTATAAAGGAAGGAGCATAACGCAGGTGGCAAAGTAGGTCTATATCATGCCAATAGCGTAGATGAACAAATTTACCGTGATTATCAAGACGCTCTGGAGCAAAGAAAAACATATTACCTTTCCAGTATTTTAAGAGCTTATAACCATTATCGGATAATGTATATGTTTCTTCAAAGATTTCCAAATCAAAACTCTCAACCTGCCATTTTTCAATTAGACGATAGTAAAGTAATCCTTGAAGTGCATCATTTATTTTCTTACGTGAATATTTGTTCTTGAATAAATATAGTAAATGATTGAATCGAACAGATGTATGAACACCAATGAAAGTAAGTATGGCATACTGTTCTTCTGTCAAACGCTGCTTAAACTTAACCAATTCTTCATAAGAATGGAATACATAGGATTTATCCAGTTCATGTATTCGATATATTTGAAGTCCCTGTACATCCTCATTTGATAAATGAGGAATAGATGGTACATAAGTAGACAATTGTTTCTCTATTGTACGCATAATCATCCATTAAAATTGATAAATTGACGAATTAGATTTTTTACTCTGTCCTTGGGGGTAATTTAGGATACGTACAGTTCCTTTTCTATTTTTGGCATCGATATTAAGCAGCTCGCATGTAACAATCGTTTGGTTTATTGCATCTTCCGCAGTTGGGTTGGCAAGATTACGGCTCTTTAGTCCTTTAAATTGAATACCTGGTGCAACTTCTACGAAAATACCAGCAATTGCATCTACCCCTACTATTTTACCTACAAAGCGGTCACGGCGTTTCTTTAGCTCTAATAGCTTATCCATTGGATCTGTTTCTAGTTTCTTTTTATTTCCTCTAAATTCATAACGGCCATTCTTTTCTACTACTTTATCAATGATAAGTTCTACAACATCACCAATTACAATATCCTCTGGGCGTACAAATGAGTGTGACCATTGGGAATACCTTACTCCCACTGTTACACCATGAACTTCAACTAAAACAGTTTGTGCAGATGGAATATGTCCAGAAACAGTTCCTGTGTATACTTTATTCCCCTCTTGTGCTGTTACTTCTTCATACAATCTCTTTTGAAGTGCTAGTTCTCCTGCGGTAATAGATACAACGGCAAAGTTACCTTCTTCGGTTCTTTGGAAGTGCTCAATAATAACAGGTTTTGTCCTTCCTACTAGCCACTGAGGGTTTTTAGGAATATTGATTCCAGCCTCTGTAATGGGACAGTATGCAGTCGTATGAGTACCAATTTCAATTGTAAGTACTTGTATACGCTCTGATGTACCATTTTTAGTTGGAAACAGTTTTTCAGATACGACAGTAATTAACCCTTTCCCTACAGTACGCTCCCGTTTCATACGAGCTAATTCCTCTAGTTCATGATCACGTACTCGCTCAAATTGATTAAAGTTTGTTTCTAACGCTGTGTCACCTTGTGTGTTCTCTGATTCAAAAGCCATTCCAAGTTCCTCTACAGTTTGAGTGTTTGTCTTATCCTCTTTCATTATAGTTTCCTCCTAGAACGTAAAAAAGGACACACCTGTACCGTTGGGATGGTACGTAAGGTGTGTCCTTTACGTGAATTATGTTTTATTTATATAGTTGTTAATACAAATATAATGGTATTTTTACTCAAATGCAAGAATAATTTTAGAATCATAAGTTTGCTATAGGTTGAATCAAAATCTAGAATGCAGTCTTACTAGAGGTACCGCCACATGCCCATCAAGCTAAAATTTTATAGTACCCCCAGAAAGAAATTTTGTACTATTTTGTAACAAAATGCTCATTTTTTCGTTTTGAGGTATTTGCGTTTCTTAGCTTGATAGCGATGTGGCGGTACTCCATATAGAGGAGAACAGGTTATTAATTAGTAAAATAAAGAAAAGGCACTTCTCTCAAAGTGCCCTCTCTCACTACTTGATCTACATAAGTCTTTTCTTACAGCACAAATATATCCGGGTTCCCACCCAATTCTATTTTACTACATTCGTTTATAAAGTTTAATTAATTTAATGCAAATTAATTAAAGAAAAGACACCCAAAGGTGCTTTCCTCCGACTTGAACCACTTTAATTTTAATAATATGTATTGGACTCCCATCCGAATATTATTTTACCATGTTAAGTATTATTGGTCATTGAGAAAAAATAAAAGCACTCATAAGAGTGCTAATCCTTCAATCTAATGTTTTTTACTAGATTTTTTATGTCCTTTATTTCGTTCACAAGCTACACCATCGCCATCACGATCTAAATGTGAAGCATAAGCTGGGCTATCTGGAGTTATATCATAATAACCGGCATTATTTGCATCTGTACAGTTTGCAAAGTGTACTTTCTGTTGTTTAGGTTCCGCTTGTTGCTGAGGTGCTGTATTAGCTGCAGCTTTTTGTTGCTCCTGTTCTTTTGCTCGAGCTGCTTCTTGTTGTTTCTTTTGTTCTTCCTGTTGTCTGTGAGCCTCTTCTTGTTTGCGTTGTTCATCTAATCGCTTTTGCTCTTCAGCCTTTTTCTGTTCTTCGGCTTTTTTCTGTTCTTCTATTTTCTTTTGTTCCTCTTCTTTTTTAGTTTCTTGCTTTGGTTCTTCTGATGTACTTGCTTTATCATTTGATCCACAAGCAGCCAATCCCATAAGTAACACACTGCATGCTAAAGCCATTAATAATTTTTTGCTCATAATTTAATTCCTCCAAGATATATAAAATGTAATATTTCTGGACAATCTTATCAAAATTAACATTCATATATTGTCATATTATGTCGAATAAAATAAAAAAACACCCTAGGGTGCCTTCCTCCGACTTGAACCATTTCGATTTTAATAATATAGGGTACGGCCACATCGCTATAAAGCTAAGAAAATAAAACTACCCCCGGAACGAAATTTTGTGCTAACTTATTTTTTTGGGCAATTCTACATTCTTAAGTTGATAGGCATGGGGTACCGCCAGCATTTCGGAAAACCTCCACGTTAATATTATGCAAGATTTTATACAGTTTTTCGGAAAATCCAGTAACAATCAATAACCCTAAAACCGCGCTAGAATAGGAATGTATAAAAAAATGTATAGATTCATAGAACTAAAAAAGAAAGTTTCCTTGTGAGAGCAGGATTCTCCTTTTTCTTGCTACCGATAATGAGACGTTATGTTAACTATTAGTGTATAGGATATACATACGAAAAAATTGAAGTTATGATAAAATTGAATTATTTGGAAATATTTCCGGAGGTGAAAATACCGTATGCAAAAGTTAACTAACAAAGAAATTGATTATATTTTAAAACAATTAATGATAAATGATTTGAAAGAATTGATACATGTTGGAGAAGGTGCATGGCATGAAGTTTATAGAATAAAAACATTTTCAAATCAAGATTTTGTTATAAGAATTAAAAAAAAGAAAGCATATAATCAGCTTCAAACTTACACCAGACAGCATCTTCTTACAGAATATGAATCATCCAAAACATATTATAACCAAGCCAACAAATGCATTTGGAGAATATGCCCCACCGAATTTAAATACTTTATTGATGAAGAAATAATATTTAATGTAGAAAGCTTTATGGGAGGTAGTCTACCGTTACATAGCTTAGACTATAACAAATCATTATATTTAGGACAGTTGTTGGGAAAATTTTATAAAGAGATGCACGATAAGGATCCTATGCTGAAGGGGTATGGAAATTTAATATGGAGCGAAAACAATATAGAAGGTAAGGAAGCATTAGATATTCAAGAGAGATGGGAGCAAGATAATGACTTTTATCTTAAAGCATTAAAAAAGCTAAGTAACTCAGAGTTAAAATTCAATCGGAAACAGGTTGAATTAAAAATACAGAATATCATTTCTATCCGAAGAAAAAGGATACAAAAGATATCTTTAGTTAATCAAGATGTTACCCCTGAGAATATAGTATTCCACCAGGATAATGTTTCCGTTATTGATCCATATCCTAGATTAGATTTTGATGTAAAGTATGCTGGTTACTTTTACTTTTGTTATAAACTTCTTCTTCCTTCTTATTCCAACGCTCCAAGATATATAGATAGGGGTTATGATAGCAATGTAGACGTATTAAACGGCATAGCAGAGGGTTTTGTTAAAGGGTATGCAGGCAATGACCACTCTCTATATAAAAGACTAATTGATGAATATCTGTTGTGGATCTTATTAGAAATTTATGAACATTACTTACTATTAAAACAAAAGGATTTAAGTTATAAGGTTGAACAGCAAATGGGAAATAAGGATATTTTAAAACAGAGAATGGAAATGTATTTAAAAGAACTGGAGAAATTGATTGAAAATAAGCGATAGAACTTTATAGATTCTCAGAAACATTGACTTCCGACAACGGTAATTATGTAAATAAGCTGTCCATATGGACAGCTTATAGTATTTTTGGCATAGTGTAGTTTTTTCCGAAAGGCTGGCGATACCCTAACTAGGTTTAATTTGAGGCTTACCAACTATTAATCAAAGAAATTGTTCAATTCTTTACTCATTACGTTCGACGTTTTTTGCTTTGGTTTCTCAATTTTATTAAGCAGCGAATGCGTAGTGTTATTCTTATTGTTTTGCTGAGCTTTCAAGTGATCTTGGCGCTCTTTGTAACTCATACGTTTATATTCTGGTTGCTTCTCATCATTTCTCGAATTATCTTCTCTATTTTTTTCTAGGTTTTCATGAACCGTAATACTAATAGATTCATAAACTTTTGCTACATCTTCATCTAGCTTATTTTCTTTGGTATGATTAAGCATTTCTTCAACTGGAACCGTATTGATATCTACATGTGTTTCGTATGACTCTGTTATTGTAACGGGAATTGAAGTAGGTTCTATACTCGTCTTTGCAGTTCCTATTATTTTAATGGGAAGTTCACCAGATGAGAATGTTTCTAGCTGTGGTTCAGTTTCATCAGGAATCCCGGAATGAATATTGGAATTCTTAGCCCAATCTTGCTCTAACATAGTAATAGATAATTCTTGGTTTAGTTCTACTACCTCCATGTTTATTTCAAGGCATTCGTCCATAAGAGATAATTCCATATCTTCTTTCACGACTAGTTCTGTTATTGCAGTGCTTATACTTTCTATATGTGTTTCCTCTTGTACGGTTCCATTGTCTTCGCTTGGAATCGCTACTTCATCTGAAATAGTATTGTCAGATAAATGAGTAGTATTAACACTTGGTTCTTCTGGTATACTACTATTATTTGAAATTAATACTTTACGAGGACCATCCCCTGTGTAAGAACTTACAACTAGATTTTGTTCTAACTTCTCAATACATTGCATAGCTTTCATATAGCCGATCTTGAATTTTCTTTGCAGAATAGATGGCGAGACTTGTTGTGATTCAATAATAAATTCCCTAATATCTTCATACAGCTTATTTTCAACTTCATCATCAATATCTCCCTGCCGGTTCATAGCTGCAGGATCATTAGGTAAGGTTTCATTTTGGGACTTGTGTTCCTTATAATCCTCTAATGATAAAATGTGTTGATGCTCCCCGTTTGTTTCTATGGAGCTATTCTGTTCAATCTCAACTTCTCGGATAGGCGGTAACGGTTGTATTTTCTTCATGTTTTCTGCATCTACATGCTTCATAGGATTTGTTTTTGCAATAGATTCATTAATAAGGCGCAGACGTTCATTTTCCCAATATTGGCCTGTTTCTATATCTACTTGAATGATTGCTTGGGAAAATTCTTCTTTTGGTACAAAGTTACTTGTAATTTGTTGTACAGGTTGCACATGATTATCTTGTACGATACGAGCAGCACAGATGAATGCACCTTGTGCCATGATATCTCCTGGTGACATAACAACTTCTTTTGTTTTCTGATAGGTTGATCCTAATCGACTAACAGGATTCTCTTGCATAGGAGAAATACCTTGTTCAGATTCCGCCTCTTTAAATTCCTCTTTCTCACCAAACATGTCAGAGAAGATCTTTGCATCATATGGCGTTACATCTCCAAATATCATTTTGTTACGGAATGAGCCCAGTAAGGTAAACATGTATTGCTCTGTGAAGTCGAGAGCTAATTGAGATAGTGTTTGGCTAGCGATTGTTAGAATTACTTTATATTTACGAGATTGTGCAGGGAATTCTTTAAACGGCCGTACAACATAATCCGGAAACTCATCGACAATAATGTGGTGGTAAGGTGAGATGTTTGGCTCTCTACGGAATACTGCATTCTGCATACTTAACAATATAAATTTTCCTAATACGTTTGAAAGGTCTGCTAACTCTCCTTTCGCTGTATTCACAAGTAAAATGCCACCCTGCTCTAAATGAACATCGAAATCAAAATCGGATGTTCCAAATAAAACACGTCGTATTAAAACGTTTGAAGCTAAATCTTTTAAGATATTACGTAAACCTTTAACATATTCTTCTTCCTTGTCATAATGCATTGGTTGTCCGCGATATTTCCCTGATTTATAAACTGCCGGTTCTCCTTGGAAACCTGTTTTTTCACGAATGGTATTATCAAACCATTCATCAATACCTTTTATAATTTTATATTCATTTTTTTGGTCACGTGAAGCAGCCCCGCTTTGAACAAAATCATATAACTTGTCTACTTGGACCTTTAAAAGCTTATGCATGCGATGGACACGTTCTACATCATCATACATCTCAATTAAGTCGTCGAAGGTTACGTCTTTTTGTGGGTTGTGTAGTTTTAGTAAATAGATATGTTGTTTAAGGTGGTTACGCTGGGCTTGTTCAAAGAACGCATTGTTAGATTCAGACAAACCTTGAATAACCATTGCGAAAACCTCTGCTACTTTATCAACGGGTCCTCGCAGAATGTTTATATTTTTGGTATCAGGATTAGTTGGATCGATATAGTAAACGGAGCTTGCAGGGATCTTATGTGCTTGTACCAACTTAAATATTTTTTGACATAAATCATTACTTGGTTCAATAACAGTCACACCATTTAAAAATGTTCCTTTTACTTCTTCTGTATCATAGTCATTCTTTTTATACGTTGTTTCAAACTTATTTATGAAACGTACCATCCAGTGTAAATCTTGATTTATCATAGGAATAATTAAACTTGATGTTTTACCAGAACCAATCGGACCAATAATAATTCCATTTAGCGTTCTATCTTTCCCCTTAATACGAACCATTTCCTTATGCTCAATATGAGGTCCAATTTCTACATCAGGATATATTTGTTCTTCTTGGCCATTAAACCATTTTTGTAACTTGTGATTTTTATATTCGTATTTTTGTGCCCACTTTAATATCTCTCCTCGGTAACGAACAATATGGCCACTATACCAAAGTGTAAACAAAATCATAAATACTGTAGGTAAAAATACAAAAATCAAAGTGAGTGTGTGAAAATTTCCTGTTAAAACCTGGCCTATTGCCTCATATTCACCAAAATCGATATGTTTTGATCTATCCGTGAGATAAGGAATAACCTTTGCATGGATCGGAGCAGTTGCAAACCATAAAAATTGGATATCAACTGCAATGTGAGAGGTAATTAAAATTAACAAATTTCCATTTTTGACATGTAAAGCAGGAATGCGGCTGTAAAACCTAAAGCTAAATTCTCCTAATAGTAAAGAGAAGAACATTAAAATAAGCGGTATATATGTAATTTCTATAGGATAAGGCGGTGGTTCAAATGCATAGTAAAGTAACTTTATATAGTTTACTAGACCGAATCCAAATGAAAAAATAAATCCACTAATTAAGGTGAGTGTAGTAAATAACGGTAACCGTTGTTTAAGTGTCCCCATAGAAAATCACCTACATCTTACAGGTATATTTGAATTTTATGATGGAATGTGAAGCGATTATTGAATTCAGGTTTAAATTGCTCTTTTGATTTTTCTAAAAAGAATTTCGCTGCATCTTCGGTTTGTTTTAAATATAAATCAATACTACTTCTTTCACATAGTTGGTCATATTCTTCTTGAGAAAGTACTGCAATATTCACCTCTATTTTTTTATTTGTTGCCGTTTCAATTATGACATCGTACCAAAAGTAATTTGGCTTTCCTGGAACTTGGATATCTTGTAGAGAAACATTAAACGTTGCACCCTCTTCTGTAATATGTTTAAGTACAAGTTCTGGATTCTTAAATGCTTCTCTTGCAGAGAGCACTCCCCCATGCGTTGTTGTTGCAAATTGTAAATTCATTATCATTTTCCACCTTTCTCCATATAAAAAAAGACAAGCGACACCCACTGTAAAAACAGCGTGTGTCGCTTGCCTTAATTTCATATGTTCTGATTTGATTGTAGTTTTCATTATATGTTCAAACGTTATTCTAACACTTTAAATAATATAAATCAATATAATTATATAGATTTATATAGAAAATAATAGATTAATATAATTCTACAAGTTTACGTCTTTTCGGATGAATGTTATTTGCAGTACGTACCAGGATCTGTTCATCCGCTTCTATAGTGACACTTTCATTTTGTAAGGATAGCAGTAGAACGTTGTGATAAGTGTTCATTAAAAGAATATCTCTAGGTTTTTCACGTTTCGGATAAATAACAACAAGTGGAACGCCTTCGTCTCCTTCTTTTCTTGAAAATATGACATCGTCTAGTCTAGCAATCATCCGGTAATCATTTTCATTTCCGAAAATAAAGAAGAAATCTTGGATAACATCTTTATCTCTCCTATACGTTCGTCGAAGGCCTCCATCTATTGGTTCTTTGAACGCTTGAACCCTTTCAACAAATGCGTAACGCCAATCGGCATCTCCTATTGAACGTTGAGATAAAGATAAAAGAATATCTTGTTCAAAGTTTTGATTATCATCTTTTCCAAGGATGATATCTGAAATTACATCTCCAGCATATTTAAGTGAGCAGACGTGTACATGTAGATTGGGTAGATTCATTAATATTTCATGATATTTCCGTATAGAAAATAATAAATTTTTCATCCGCACGTATGGTGGTTCAGCATCTTCGGCAAGGAACATAGATTTGTCGTACATAACAAAAACAACGGTTATATTTTCATCCGTTTTTTGTGAAAATTCTATGTACTTACCTACTTTTTCAACTAAGGTAGCATTTGTTTCTTTACACATATCCATCTCGATATAGATATTTTTACCTAGATATGAAATATGTTCATCAGGAATCAAAGGCAACTGGTCATCCTCAATTGTCATATTTTGTTTCTGGTAAAAAGAACGAATATCCATTTTATATAATACTTCATTGTTTTGTGCTTTCTTTGTAGTCGCTAGAAGAGTACGGATAATGACTTCGCGTGAACATACTGTGTGAAAAGAAGTTGCTCGTGAGTACCTTCTTTTGGAACTTTTTTTTGGGATTCTCCCTATTTCTATTAAAAATTCAATTGTTTTTTCTTTTAAGGAAAATAAGGCGCGTTTCGTAATGCTGTCATCCCTTTTATCTATTTTTTTCGTTAGCATAGCACCGTATTGTGAGTATCGGTCAAGCTTTGTAAATATGCTAGCTTCAGAACACTCTCTTCCCTCAAATGCACTATATAACATTGTGATTTGTCGTGTTGTAAGAGCTCTTTTGTAATATAAAACTGTTAAGATAAAAACGTCTGCTTCTTTTAAGTGAAAATGTTTTTTGGTACCTGGTCGTTTATATTTATACACTTCTCCGGACAAAGTATACACCTCTTATGTTGAATTAGATTTAAATTAAATAATTATCATTTTTAATATACTATTACATTAATATATGAATTGTAAAACAAGAAAATATGAATAAGAGGTTTTGCTTTTCAGAGATAGCAAATTTTGTACACCAGAGTTGGGATGGTAACTACAATTATAAATCTCTTATAAATTATGGGTTTATATGGATCTGTTAAATCTTTTATATTGTTAGGCCGATATACTACTAGATATCTAACAATAGTTATAATGAAATTTCATTAATAAAATAATGTTATGGCGTCCTAACTTTTATTAGATAGGAATAATAACATTTTGATTGATTACAATTATTTAAGAATTATAAAGAAGCTTTTGATAACAAAGAGTAGTTTCCCTATATTTTTTTAGAAAGTAAACTTTTTATTGAAATGCCCTCTCCTACTTTTGTTACTGGTTTATTGTAAAAATTCAACTTATTCTTTTAGGTGTTTTATTTTATATAATTATAATTTCATTTAGATAAATAAATAATGAGTGTTTCTACTAAATCGTTAGTACATCAAGAATGTGTCTACATGTGCTTAACATAAAGGTTCCATTCACATAAAATTAATTAGTTGTTAATTTTATGTGAAGTTCTAATTGCTATCATCATTCCTACTAAATTAATAAGACTTTTAGTGTAATGTAAGTATCACTTTGATGTTAATAAGATAAGAACTTACTGTTAATAATCCAATTTACATAAATTTCATAGCAGTGATGCAATTTTTTAGCATAATACTATTAGAATGTCTTAGTTTAAGAGATTATTTACAGGGATTTTAAGAACTATTGCATCAGTCAGCTTAACCTTTGACTCTCTTTTTAACATGTTAATTATAATTTGAGATGATTTCTGTTGTTCATATGAAATTAACAGCCTCTCCTAATGGCTTTCTAAGATTGACTGAAATTGACAAGGAATTGTATTCAAATGAGGCACAGAGCATATTTTTTTGTCAACATATACATTCATGTGAACTAACAAGTACTAGGTAAAGAACAGTGCATTAACATAACATTAACAATTATCGTCCTTATAAGAGATAAATCCCTTCAAAACAATTAAGTAATAAAAAAACTTAGTGTGAATTGTTATAAGATCTTGATGAAATTTCCTTAGTAACATATCTACACGCGTATGATAGTAGGTGTTTGGATATTTAATATTTTAGATGCGATTTATATAAGCTGTATAAGTAAGAATTATATATAAAACTTATTTATACAGCTTATAAAAGATAATAACAAATAATTGTTGTAAATAAAATTTGATTTATTGTTGTTATAAAAGCGTTTATGTATACAACTTATATATACAACTTATATATAAGTTGTATACATATTTTTGTGAGTTTCATGTTAAGAATAAAGAGTGATTTTTCATGTGTTTTTATCAGTTTTTTCTATAGTGTTTTATTACAATTAATTAAAATGTAAATCACATGAAATTTAAGACTTATATACTGTGTATACACTTTATATATACGCTGTATATATAAAGCCTTATAAAACATAGATTCTTTATGATTTTATTAATGTAAGTCTTATATATAAGGCCTATATATAAGTTTTATTTATAATGACTTGATATACGACGTGTAATGATGTACTATGTTTCTAGGAATAATTAACCAATGCTTTAAGGGGGGGACAACTTGAACGAGGTTTTAAGTGAAAAATATCAAACAATCAAGTTTGCAGATGAAGTAGTAAACATGTTTGCTGATATACTTGAACAAGATGAGATACTCTACAGTGTATTTCTATACATAGGAAACGTAGTAAATAAACAATTTCAAGAGACAAAGTACATGAGAGGCATATCGATTAATGAAATAGTGGAAAATGTAGTTATTGATAGGAGAGTAAAGAAGAAAAAAGGTAAATCCTATTCATTAGAAGTTGAACGTACGAATATATCTAGACGTTCAGCAGAAATAAGTGTGAGTACGCTATCATCAATGTCTTTAATCTATGAAAAGACTATGCATCCATATAAATTTTTAATCTCAACTTATAGAGGGCAACAAGTACTTATTGAGTTAGGGAAAAGAAAAAAAGGTAAATAAGGAGAGATAAAATAATGGCAAAAAACTTCTTGAAAAATGAAGTAGCAGTTAAAATGACAATGGTTGGATTTGGTCAAGCTGGTACTAGAATGGTAGATAAATTTGCGGAATATACACATACAGATGGCACAGCAGTATATAATTGCTTAGCACTAAATAGTAATGATGGAGATCTAGCTGAATTAAAAAATGTACCAAAAAGTAATCAAGTTTCACTTAAATTAGGTGGTTTAGGTAAGAACCCTGAGCGTGCGTTAAAAGTTCTTGATTCAAATGAGGAAGCAAAAGATAAATTAAAAGAATTTATTACTGAACGTGTAAGACCTTCTGATGAACTTGTTTTATTCTTTGCAGGTTTAGGTGGAGGAACAGGAACTTCTACAATCATTAAAGCTATTGAAGAATTTTCGGCTTTTCATAATAAACCAGTAATCAGACAAGAATTACAAAAAGTTGCTCAGCAATATCCAATGTCTGAAATCAAAGCAAATCAAGCAAAGTTTGCGAGAATTGCCTTTGAAAATGCTATTGAGCGCAAAGATTTTATTAAAATGGGGATTGTTGTAACACTTCCTGTCCGAGCAGATGGGCCGGATGTATTACGACAAGTAAATAAATTTTCACAGGAGATTTGGAAATTAGCAAATGATAAATCCAAAGGTGTAGCCTTTGTAGTATTTGCTGATAACCAGCACTTCTACGATGAATTTAAGGAATTAAATGAAAATGAGAAAAAAGGTATCGCCAATTCACGAGATTATGCAAATCAACGCATTAGTGAAATCATTCATGAGTTAAATACCGCTGCCAATGGATCTGGTACATCTGTAATACTTGATTCTCAAGACTTTAAGCGTATTTTACTTGAGAAAACGGGTTGTTTAGTAATTAATAAGGTTTCACGTAATATGAACCAGATAGAAAATAGCCATGCAATTATCGAGATGTTCCAAGAATCATTAAGAGGTAGCTCTTTCCATCCCCCAATTGATTTGATGAAGAAGAATAACGACGGTTCTGTAGAAGCGTCAAAAGTACATCATTTTGGTATGCTTGCTATCTTAGATGAGCAAAAAAACATTAATGATTCCTTTATGGATGATGCTAAGGTAGAAGTTTCAAATAATCTACCTATAAACGGTACAGTTTTTAATGGATATTTGGTAAGTAAAAATGATTTCTTAGGAAGTGTATATACGTTCTATAAAACTGATGCATTACCATCGAGATTATCTAAAGGATTAGTTGAAGAATTTAATGAGTTTAAAGAAAGACAAAGCCAAATTCAGTTTACAAAGTCTCAAATTAGTACTATCGAGAGTATTGATGAGGATGAGGATTTAGGTTTTGCATTTGGAGATTTTATCGATATGGGTAGTGACGAAGAAAATAATAATGCTGGAGCAAATGAAGATGAAGATTTAGCAGATTTTCTAGATCCAGATAAGATGTTTGGTACTACAAAATAATAAAAAAGTCTGGACTAAGTTCCAGACTTTTTTATTATTCCACAGAATTCATAAGAGATTTTATATAATCAATTATATTATCCTGTATATACTGTTCAATGAAGAGTTGTTTTTTACCCAAATCTTCCTCTTTTTTAAACCATCCTACCTTTCTAGTACGTTCCTCTGCAGCTTTACTATTCCACAGGCCTTCTGCCTGCTTTCTTAACTCCTGACGTGCCCTATGCTCAATAATGAAATTATCAAGTCTATCTTGGCGCTGTCGTAATTTTATGGTTTCTGCATCTTCGGGTTGTGGTAACTGTTTAAGTATACTGTCTACCCTTTCTTCGTAATGAGACTCAATATGTTTTATTTTTTCTTCTAACTGTTTAGCTACCATTTTTTCAATGATTTCTGCAGTTGCCTGAAGGTTTAATTCAGTAGACACTTCATTTGATTGATTTTCTAGTGATACAGGTCTTAAATCGAATTGGTGTGGTAATAGGTCAATAATTGCATCTAAAGACCATTTCTCATCCCTTTTCTGCTTAATAAATAGAGCAATTTCAAGATCTAATGTATTATAGAGTTTTTCATTTGTATTTTGGGTTCTTAACGTTTCGTGGAGCCCTTTTTCCTCTAAAATATTGAACCAATTATAAACGGTATTGTGATGACGTCCAACTAGTTTAGAGAATTCAGTTATTCGCCATGCCTTTTCAAAAATATTATCATCTAATATGTCATCATCGTTAATTTGATGGTTTTGTGATTCGTTTTTTTGTTCAATCATAGTAACAACCTCCTTAAAAATCAACTCATGAACATTCAATTTGAAATTAACATGTGAACTGAGATTAACATGTTAGGTATTATTTCGCTAATATGTATGAAAATCCCTATGTATTCAGTAACTCACATGAAATATAACACTAACATGTAATTCAATGTTTGTTAACAGAACATTGATTATTGATATAGAATACGCTTGATTTGTTGATGCTATTGTTACCCCAAAGTATATAAATGGCAATGTTCTATCAATGGATACCTTGATCTTTTATGTTAGCAAGATCAATGATAGTTGCCATGAGATTAACATAACACGTTACTTAATACTAATGATAAGGAAATATAGGTGTTTTGTAAACAAGTTATGAGGAGATAATCAATGATAGTGCGGAAAAATAAGCTGACGTGAGCTAGGAAATTTTAATTATAATGTATAATGTCTAGAAAAAAAGGTAATAATATAATCAAATTAGTAGTATTTTATGAGGATAAATATAGCTATGGATATAGAATTAGAATTAATGTGAATCGACTTTAAGGTTCAATGTCCACTCTATGTCACGATCAATATGATATTTACGAGTATTTTAATAGTGTATGGAATATTTGAGATAGATTTATGTCGCTGTGTTAACATTTGTGATTTTCAAATAATTCCAAGATGTCATTTGTTTAATTTTCAACAGGATAGCTATTGTTAAAGGTGGAAATAATCCAATTTAGACGGAGTTCTAACCCCTACTGACATTAACATGAGATATGAGATTAACATAGAAAAAGTTTTTGGTAGATAAATATCAATGTCTTGTTAACCGAACTATCATTAGTTATCGCTGTATTGGTGGTGTTCGTATTAAAGCACCCTAATTATAAGAGGGGCAAATATATGAAAAAATCATTCAAATTAACGGAATAAGTCTTTTAACACTCTGTAATATTGCTTAATTTAGTGAAGGAACTAACAAACGATTAATTATAAATTGATTCCATTACCAATATCTACCCTCCTATTATTAACATAAGATCGATATTTAAACGCATTACTATAATTTATTGTCAATTTCATGTTAACCAAAAGGATAAAATGTTAATATGGTAGTTTTATATATAATATTGATAAATTGAACTTTATACATGATTAGAAGGTTTATATGTTGTTAGTAATTAATTTATTTATTTATTATAAGTTCATGTCACAGAATTAATAGCTATTAATAATATCCCTATTGTAAACTGTTTTTTATAGGATTGTTAATGAGTATTTACACTTGATGTATTAAAGATGTTGATATGAAATTAACATTCGTTCTGGAGTTTTTATGATTACATGTCAATGTCTGTTGATATGTAAATGTGAGTGCACTTTGCAAAGAGGTTATTTTTTGTTCATATGACATCAATAACAAAGATAATGTAGTTTTGAGAGTTCAATTGTATATAAAGATTATAGTTTTGTGTACAAAAGCTCCAGGTCTTTTGTAGTGATCATTTAAATCTAGTAGTACGCTAAAAGGATTGATTGACATGTAAAAGTTAGTTTAAATGAAAGCGGCGAGGATCTGAATGTATAATCCCTTAAATCTACACTGCTATCGTTAACATGAGATTGATATTTAAACACCTCACTATATTCTATTGTCAATTTTATGTTAACTAAAAGAATGAAATGTAAATACAATAGTTTCATATAGATTATTGATAGATTAAACTTTGTACATGATTAGAAGTTTTATGTCTTGTGGTAATTAATTTATTATAAGTTCAAGTTACAGAATTAATAGCTATTAACAATGTTTCTATTTAAAAAGCGTTTCCCTATAGAGTTGTTAATGAGTATTTATACTTTATGCATCGAATACGTTGATATGAAATTAACATTTACCGCAGGGTTTGTGATTACATATCAATGTCGGTTGACATGTAAATGTGAGGGCGCATTTCGAAGGGGGCTTTTCTTGTTAATATGACATCAATAACAGGAATAATATAGTTTTGAAAGTTCAATTGTATATAAAGATTATAGTTTTGTGTACAAAAGATCCAGGTCTCTTGAAGTGATCATTTAAATATAGTAGTACGCTAAATGATTTGAATGACATGTAAAAGTTAGTTTAAATGAAAGTGACAAGGATCTGAATGTATAATTGTTTAATTTAGTGTGTATAATTAACATATAAATAATTATTGGTTGAATCTGTTGCAAATATCCGCACCACTATCATTAATATAAGAGTGAATTTAAGTATTGTACTATATTCTGTTGTCAATTTCATGTCAACCAAAAGAATAAAATGTTAATGTGATAGTTTATTAATAGATTGAAATTTGTATTTGATTAGAAGTTTTATATTTTGTTAATAAGTAATTAATTTATTTATTAAATGTTTATATTACAGAATCAATAGCTATTAATAACATTACTGTTAAAACGTTTTTTAAGATAGTTGATGAGTATTTGTATTTATTACATAAAAACTGTTGATATAAAATTAACATTTCTCTCTGGTTTTTGATTGACATATCAATGTCAGTTGATATGTCAATGTGAGTTTTTGATAAATAGTGGTTTTTTCTTGTTTATATGACATCAATAACAGAGATAATGGAGTTTGGAAAGTTCAATTGTATATAAAGATTATAGTTATTTGTATGAAAGCTCCAGATCTATTGGAGTAATTTCTTAAATATAGTAGTGTGCTAAAAGAATTTATTGAAATGTAATAGTTTTTCTAAATGAAAGTGATAAAAATCTAAATGTATATTGTTATTAATAGATGGTTATTTTTAATTTTTTCTATTAAGAAGTGTATCTTATAAGATGTGAATGATATCTAATATAAATACTTATTCTATTAAAATGTTGATATGAGATTAACAATTCTCCTTGGATTTTTCTTTATATATCACTGTCGATCTATATGTGAATTGGAGTGTGTATTATAAAACGGGCTATTATTGTTTACATAATATTAATATGGGGCGATTGTCTGTTAAGTAGTTGTAAAAATTTAATCGTAAATAATCTTCTTTACATTGTATTATTCTAACATTTGTTTGATTAATATAGAGGTTTGTTTAATTAACTGTATTTTTAGAATAGATGAATGGGAATATATAGAAATAGGAATAAATATATGTGCACAAGGATGCAATAAAGCTATTGACTTTTAAAAATTCTAGCTTTATTCTTATGTGTGAATGACAATTATTCAAGATTAATATATAAATTAATAGATTTAATTTCTAGCTAAACGGACACACCGAAGGCACATAACCTGCCATTGGTGTGTCTTTTTTTGTATATATAACATTTGAGAGGGAGAATCCAGGCTATGAATGAAATTGTAAACCTGAGTAAAAAGAGATTTACAAAGTATTGTGAGGATAATAAAACATTTGAGGAAAGTATTAATCGAATGATTAATCATTACTTTTTGCAGTTAGGTAATAGAACGAATATCTTACAAGAAAGGGAATTTAATAACGAAGTTGAAGAACAAAAATTTAAAAATAATGTAAAACGTTTTGAAACTTTATTCCCAGCAGCAGCTAAGAATGCGTTTTTAAAAGGGTATCAACTTTGCCTAGAGTTTATACATCATCCTGAAACACAAATTCCAGACACTTTATATACTGATCCTAACTTTATAAAAGATATTCCTTTTGCCTTAGCAAATGCATCTGAATTTGAATTATATGAAATCATTCGAACAGATGAAACACAAGAGTTTTGTGTGTTTGCCGTACGAACATATGAGGGGATCCATCCATTACTAGAACAAGTATTTTGTGAAATTGCATTCGCTGGTGCTGAATGTGCTTTTGAACATGAGCGATTGGAAAAAGGTTTTGAATTAGAGAAAGGTGATGTTACCTCGTTAACCAAAGTTCCTGTAGATCGTCTTTTTGCTATTACGCTTTCAATAAATGGAGTTGTTGTGCATGCAGAAGAGCATTGTGAGGTTTGGAATCTAAATTGGAATAGTAAAGTAACAATTGACGATCCTTTTATTGAGGTTGCTGAGGTTACATTTATTCATCAAACAAAGGATATGATTCAAAAAAATATTGAAGATGGTGTTTTATACTACAGCATTCTTTATCTTGATACACCTTTACATGAGATACAAGATCGATTAGAAATACGAGTAAAACTAAATTCTGATTTTGGGGCTCCACGTCCAATGGAACAAGTTGAAATGGAGTATATTCTGAATGAGATTATTGAGAAGGTCCATCTTCAAGCGCAAATTCCAATTGAAAACATGATTTTAATCCAACGTTAGAGTTTGTAGGAGGTTAACTATGGAGAAAAAGATCGTTTTAGCTATTAGTGATACTGTATATACAGCATATTTACGTGAGGATTTTATTAGTGCGGGATTTGAAGTAGCTGATAGTGATGTGATGCACATCAAGTACCTAGATGAAATTCTAGATACGGAACAGCCCAATATTCTATGTATTAATGACAAACGATTAAATATTGATGCAGGACATGAAGAGAAACGTGAATTGATTATCTTACAGAAACTAAGAGATATTCGCTTTAATCGGGATATTCGTATAGTGGTATTTACAGAGCGTGAAAATGAAGATGAGTTTTTGGCGAAACTGATTTATCTAGGTATCTATGACATTTTTAATTCTCGTAAAATTGATATTGATAATAAAGTCATCCCGCAGCTGCTGCAGAAATCAGATATTAAAAATGTAGCGGAAATTGTAGGAGCAAGTCAGGCGCCGCAACAAACGAAATTGCCCGACGTTCCAGTTGGTGAGGAAGAAGAGGAAATATCAAGTGAATTAGAGGAAGGTAGCAACAATGAATCTGCCTCTAAATCCAAACTATTTAAAAATAAACAAAAGCGTAAGTCTACTCAAGAGAAAAATCCTAAAGCACCAATTATTAAAAAACAGTATAAATTGGCTTTTGAGCCGGTATATGGGAAGCAAATTGGTATTGCCATTCCAAGAAAAACAATTGTTGTGGCCAGTATGAATAGAAGAAGTGGAGCTACCTTTGTTTCACATCTTTTAGCTGCGTATTTAAATGAACTACAGATAGATGTGAACTATATAGAGAATCTATATGATGAGGGCTATACGTATCCGTTACTAAAGGGATATACTGAAGCACCAGAAAACTATCGTAGTGAATTTATGTTGCAGCGATATAAAGAGATGTTACAGAAGGAATCTGATATATTATCAATTCCAAAATGGAAGCAAGGAAGAATAAACTATATCGTAAAGAATCCTATTGTAGACCAAGAATTGAAAAATGAAACTGAGCAGGACTTCGACCATTTTATTAAGGTTTTATTGGCTAACCAAGAAGCACCTATATCTATAATTGATGCGGGGAGCGATTGGGATAAAGATTTATACCATGAGATATGTGAAATGGCAGATTACATATTCTTTGTAGCCGAACCAGATCTACATCAATTGCTAAAGATAGCACATCCTCTTACACAAAAGGAGAGAAAGCTTGTTTCTTACTTAGCTTTAGAGAAAACGAGGATCATTGGGAATAAGTTTTCTCCTGCACTTTTAAAGAATGAAGTAGTAGAAGAATGTTTTGGAGATAAGTTATTAACTGCTTTAGCACCATATGTGATAGAAGATGTATTTGAATCGCAATTAAATAGTAATACGTTACTATCTAGTCGGAACTATTATAAAGAGCTTGAAGGCATAATGAAGGAAATAGCAGAGTTATTGCTGCCAAACCAATTGTTGAATCAAAAGAAAAGTTCCATTTTAAGTGGATTTCGATTTCGAAAGTCTGAAAATTAAGGAGGGGTGAAGAAAGATGCAAAAATTTATTATAGGGGCCGCCTCAATATTGTTGTTTGTTGGTTGTTTATTCTTAATGACAGATATGATTATTGGAGATACAACACACACAGATAATAAGTCTGCATTAGAACGTGCTGGAAGTGCAGCGATGGATAAAGCCGTAAAAGTTGGTGTTTTACGAGCGCAAGAAGAAATTGCTATTGAACCAGAAATCGCAAAGAAAGAATTTGAAAAGTCTTATATCAAAAATGCAACATTTAAGGATCCAGCATCAAAACGAGAGTTTTCTATACATGCTGTACAAGAGCAACCTGCAATGATTGCGGTAGAAGGAGAAGCCGAAGCGGCTAGTTATACGAAACTATTTGATGAAAAGCAAGGCAGCATTAAGAGTAACGCAAAACACATATTTATTTATGAAGCAGATTCTGACAACAAGAAAGCTGGAGGAAACGTGAAATAAATAAGAAAAAGTAGGTGTGTAAGAAATGCAAAATACAGTAACAACAGCGCTTTTTCTAACGCTTTCTTTACTATTGATAACTCTTATACCAGAAGGTGTACTGTATGGAATGCAGTTAATAAAGGCACATGATTTTGCTTCTAGTACAGTAGAGTTAGCAGAAAAAACAGGTGGTTTTCAGTACACATATGAAGGAAAAAATGTAAATCTAATTCCTGATATAGAGAAGAAAATGAAAGAGCAGAATATGGATGGATGGAAATATGAATATACAAAAGGGCGCGTAGATCATAATAAGTCGTTGAATTTTAAGATAAAAGCTGAACATCACTTCTTTATTTTTAAAATGATAGGGATAGATAGTGTGAAAGCGCCGATATGGGCAAACAAAGATGGAATGGGACAAATCTATTTCCGTTGAAAATAAGAATACGTATAAAGGGCAAAAAACTATATTTAAAAATAAATATATAAAAATACTTTACAAGCCTAGTTCTATATGGTGATATTTTCCATATAGAACAGCGGTTATAAAAAAACGATAATTAATTAATTTATATGTTAAATTATCTAGATTTTATGATTAGTTTAGGTACAATATAAGAATCTATGAAAAAACTAATATATTTGGAGGAACAAACAATGGCTAATAAATTTTTAAAAACAGCAACAGCACTAACAATTATGGGAACGTCACTATTAGGGGCGGGGGCATTTACTGTTAAGGCTGATAACACAGACTCATTAAAATTCAATGATGTTCCAGCAAATCACTGGTCTACAAAAGCAATCTATGGTTTAGCAAACCGTAAGGTAGTAGCAGGATACGGAAATGGACAGTTTGGTTTTGGTGACAATGTAACTCGTGGGCAAGTGGCGCGTATGATTTATGCATATGTAAAACCAGCGGATGCAGATGCTAGCTTCAAAAACCCGTTTTCTGATATTAAAGGACATATGTTTGAAAAAGAAATCTTAGCACTTGCTAAAGAAGGTCTTGTTGCTGGTTATGGTGAAGGGAAATTTGGACCAGATGATATTCTAACTCGTGAACAAATGGCGCAAGTTCTTACAAATGCTTTTAAATTTAAAGCTACTAAGACAACATCGTTTACTGACATTGATAAAAACTCATGGGCATTAAAAGCAATTAGTGCATTAGAAGAAAATGGCGTTACTATTGGTACAGGAGGTAAGCTGTATTCACCATATGCACATGTAACTCGTGAACAATATAGCCAGTTCTTATTCAACTCTATTAATGTTATAGAAAAAGAAACGAAACCAGAAGTGAAACCAGACCCAAAACCAGAAACAAAGCCAGAAGTGAAACCGGATCCAAAACCAGAAACAAAACCAGAAGTGAAGCCAGAACAGCCTAAAGTGCCTGAGGGATTAGACGTTGAGATTGCACAACCTGACTTTGATTACAACCCTGAAGCTTTGAAAAATGAAAGTGTGCAAAAACAATTATCAACAGAAGCACAAAATATAGTAAAAGATATTAATAAAAAATACAATACAAATCTTAAATATAAAGATTTAAGAGGAGCAGTACGTATTTTGGATAAAGATATGTATCTTCCAGCTGGTTCAATAGGTGCACAATTTGCAATTGAAGGTTCTGTAAATAGTAATTATAAAATCTATTTTTTAGATAATAATCCAGCAACTGTAGAATTAGCTAAACGATGGGTTACCTTCTTAAGTGGATTGAATTTAGAGCAAGAAATTGATGAAACTATTGCGCAAGACTCTATTAACAATTATCAAAAAGGTAATTATAAAGTCCGTATTGGTCAAACTGCAGCTTTTGATACAATGTATATTCAAATTGAAACAAAATAGTGATATACTAAGTATTATAAAATATGAATATAATATTTAATTAAGCATACGTAAAGGACACACCTTACGTACCATCCCAATGGTACAGGTGTGTCCTTTTTTATGTTTCGGGAGGAGAAAAAATGAAATTTAAAAGAGGTTTACTATTTATTTGTACTTCAACTATGATTGCTATACCTAGTATGGCAAGTGCTAAAAACAACGATGTCCCATTCTATAACGGTCAAAATGATTCATTTTTGACTTCACTTAACTTACAGTTGCCAGGAAAATATTATAGACCTGGAAGTCGATATGCAGCTAAAGAATCTTTATATAGGGCCGATGTGCACTTTCCTGCAGTATATAATGGTTCTTTTAATTGGGAGAACCCAAGGGAGAATTTAGTACAAGCTGAAGATACTTCAGAGCCATATATTCGAATTGCAAATGAAGGTTATTTAAATGGTAAAGTACCAGCGGGTGACCGTATGGTGACTGAAATAGAAAGGGTAAATAATTCTGTTATTTCTAGTAAATATTGGGGAAACCCAGAATTCGTTTTAGAAAATATGGATAAACATATGATACAAACTTATGAAAGTTTTAGAGAACTTGGACAGTTTTATTGGATCCGTGACATTGCATATCTTTCTGGTGGATATGCTGGTGCTAGTGGTGTAGATAATGTAAATCGGTATAGCTTGTGGTATGTACGTACAAGTAAACCTCAAGTAAAAGGCTTTCAAGCTATGAGTGGAAAAAAAGATATACCTGTGAAATTTATATTTAACGGTTTTGAGTATGTAAGTAAAAATAAGGGATACAATGACCGTGATCAAAATGGAACAACAGTAAACCCTTATCAAAAAGCTGCTGGAGAACGGAACCGAGTTAAATGGATGCTAGATATTATAAAAGATGGCGAAACTGTGCATCATCAAGAAAATTATTTACGCTCAAATCCGCAAAAAGATAATGAAAGAGCCAATGAAGGAGATGCTGGGAAATTTACAAAAGATGATGCTAAATGGCAGCCACAAATGTGTGGCCGATATACTGCGAAGATTAAAGTACTTGATGCTGTTCAAAGGGAATCAAATGAGAAAACTGTTGATTTTATCGTAGATGGTAACTGTGGGACAGAGGTAACACCTAATCCAGATCCAGGTAATGAAGATGACTATAAATTTAAAATTGATTTCTCAGCTGACCGAATTGAAGGAGAAACAGCAAGAGAAGGAAAGAATATAAAAACAAGAATAGATGTATCACGTGATAATTTGAAACCAGAACGTGACCAATATAGAGCAAAGGTAAATAATGATATTAATAAATCTCAGCAGGAAGTATATAGTTCTGAATCCGCTAGGGATAGTGCACAGTCTAGTTTAAGCTATTGTCGTCGTAATCCAATCCATCAGATAGACGAAGAAGGGAACCATCACTATTATGATAGGGACTGCTCTTGGGAAGAAAATAGATTAGACGATGCTGCAAGTAGGCTAGATACAGCAAGGCAGAAGTTAGAAAAAGAGAAAAATAAAATTAAAAAGTTAGACGCGCTAGAAACGAAATATGCAAATCCTGAAACAGTAGTCGTGCTTAAGCATAACGGACAACAAGTAGCATTAGAAAAGGTAAGATTAACAGAGGGAGAAAAGAAAACGTTGAATCTTGATTGGCAGCATAAAGGGAAAGGAACAATTCAAGCGGAAATTAACCCTGCTGGTAATCGTATAGACATAGAAGAAACCACATACAAAAATAATCCAATTAAAACGGCTATCTATGCACCATCGCATGAAAATGGGATGTGCAGTGTAACTAGTGTAAAAGGTGTGGTAGAAACAGTAAGTGAACGTGTATCAAAAGAAGACACAGTGGGAGAAATGTATTATGAAACATTAAGTGGGAGTGTTGATAGTTTAGCACCATCTAAGCTCCATGCTGGGTATGGCTTTTCTTATGAGGTAAACGGAAAATACAGAAATGATTGGAATGCCAATTATCCAGGTGTATTTACAAAAGCAACGGCACAATATCCATTTGCAGATGAAGGACTAAAAACGACACATGATTTAGAGAGTGTTTCTAATAATGGCTTAACATCAAAATTCCTACCGAAAAATATGTACTTGTCTGAAGTAACAGGACATGTCTTCGATAGTAAAAGACCAACTAAGTCTTTATATTGGGATGGGCAAGAAAAAATTATTGATGGCCAGCGCAAATGGTATGCGCCATTAAAAACGAAAGATGGGAAATATGCGTTTAATGTTGAAACAAACCCAGCAGGTGTAAATGAAATGAGCTTGTGCCTGACAAATGAAGTGGAAATTAAAGGTGTAGCGTACGATGATTTTAAAAAGAGAAGGGTACTTGCAGATCTTCCGTTTCCTGTACAAACACCAGGTTGGAACTGGGTTGGAAAGGAACATATTATTACTGATCTGTCAAACTGGTACTATATGAAGAATAGAAATTAGTTAAATAGTATTGTATAATAACTTGAATCGACAAAAGTATATAATCCTTCTTAAACTAGTAGCTGAATGGATAAACCAAAGGCACACCCCTTAATGGGGTGTGCCTTTTTTCGTAGAAAGGGGAAATCTGAGTGGATAAAAAGAAAAAGCAGCGTGTGAGAAGAGCTATTTTTATTGGAGTAATCGCAATGATTGTATCGTTATACATTGGAAACGAATTTCAGGATCGAAATGGGAAAAGTTATGCTCCTGCAAAGTATTTCGAAACGGGAACAAAATTAGTTTCATTTTAATTTTTTACATATTTTCATCGAACAATATAGGATAATAAGGAAGTTACCGAATATTTTACCAGATTATTTACCAACCTAAAGTATTGGTGATAACATGTAAATGTAGATAAAGTAAGGGATTTCTGTATGAATTCTAAGTTAATGAGGTTTATATCAATTAGCTGGTAAAAAACGTATAAACCCACGATTTCTATAGTATAATAGTGGATGCAGGAAATAAAGAGCCAGTATTATTCGGTGTTGAACAATAACATATGATGTATTTAAACATATTTGGTTTCGGTGGTTTTGAACCTTCTTCATTTGTTGAACAATAACATATGATGTATTTAAACCGGCGAAAGGTGCTGCTAGTTTCAATAAGAAACCAAGTTGAACAATAACATATGATGTATTTAAACTAACAGGATCTCTTCCTACAGGTTGCTCTCTTTCTGGTTGAACAATAACATATGATGTATTTAAACTTCTTATGGAAGTGGTATCCGTGCTCCTCAAGCATGTTGAACAATAACATATGATGTATTTAAACCAAATCATAGCAGCTAGAGAAGGTATGCAAGTATGGGTTGAACAATAACATATGATGTATTTAAACTCAGGTAAATCGGGCAAATTGTCCATCGGGTCTTTTGTTGAACAATAACATATGATGTATTTAAACATATTTTTCAAAGCATTGTTTATATCTTCTAAAGGTTGAACAATAACATATGATGTATTTAAACTTTAAACCGCCTCCTGTTCTTGTTCTTTCTTCAGTGTTGAACAATAACATATGATGTATTTAAACACTCCTTATCCTCCTGGTCCCTTACGGGCTCAGTCCGTTGAACAATAACATAAGATGTATTTAAACTTAATGAAGAGGCACCTGATATCCAACTTCATACAGTTGAACAATAACATATGATGTATTTAAACCCTTACACGATTTTACGACGTGTATCACTTGACCTGGTTGAACAATAACATATGATGTATTTAAACATGTTTGTGTTATGTTTTTGTACCTGGCATTTCTCGTTGAACAATAACATATGATGTATTTAAACGGTGGCTTGATAACGGGCATCGATGTTGCGGTGTTTGTTGAACAATAACATATGATGTATTTAAACTCTTTAGATGGGGGTAAAGTTGAAACAAAAGGTGTTGGTTGAACAATAACATATGATGTATTTAAACGCTTTAGCGACTTATATCTTATTGCACTTTGAATGGTTGAACAATAACATATGATGTATTTAAACACTCTACTTCTGTTGTAGACACGGCTTCCGCAAAGGGTTGAACAATAACATATGATGTATTTAAACCTTAAATTGTCAGTTCCGATATTGCCTTTCAACGTATGTTGAACAATAACATATGATGTATTTAAACAAAACAGCGGTAGGTTTTTCGGCAGCAGATTTAATTGTTGAACAATAACATAAGATGTATTTAAACTTAATGAAGAGGCACCTGATATCCAACTTCATACAGTTGAACAATAACATAAGATGTATTTAAACTTAATGAAGAGGCACCTGATATCCAACTTCATACAGTTGAACAATAACATAAGATGTATTTAAACAGTAATTTAAACGAATTATATTTATACTTCCCTTTGGTTGAACAATAACATAAGATGTATTTAAACAAAATTCATTTTCAGATATTAAAGGACACATGTTGTTGAACAATAACATATAATGTATTTAAACTAATACCACAAATTTCCCGAAATTCGGTCATAGAGGTTGAACAGTAACATAAGATGTATTTAAACTACAAATCTTATCATAACGTATGATTTAAAGAATTTATTGAATAGAAACATAAGATGTGATTAAAAACTAAAAAATGTTATTGGTTTAGGAAGTAATCTGGTTAAATAATAAAGTAGAAAGTATTATAATTTCGAAATAAAAAAGCACACTCTTGATTTGTACTGACCTCTATAAAATGGACAGTTTAATAAGAGTTGTGCTTTTTTATTTAAAATAGAAATATAAGGTGGGGAGGATAGGGTGTTGAAGGAGCTTAGTATAATTTAATTGTTTACATTTTTGTAACATAAATAAATCGTAATATTAATTATAATATGATATCCTATTTTTAGGAGGTGTTAAAATTTGAATTTTGAGTTAATAATTACAACTTTATTGAAAGAAGATCTTCATTATGAGGATAGTTTGCAATTAATTGGTAGTTTCATCAACAAAGCGATGCTTCGAAGTGAAAAATTAAAAGCCTTGCATGAAAGAAAAGGTTATAAAAATTATGTTTTTAGTAATTTTTATCCATTTGAAAAAGATAAAATATACAAAAGTGGTCGAGTGTATGTATTTCGATTGAAAAGTTTGGATTATAGATTTCTTAAAGATTTAAAAGAGTTTTTACCTGTAATCAAAAATTCTTTCATACAAATCTTATCATCAGAATATAAACAGCTATCACAAAAACATATAGTCGATCTATATACAGTTACTCCAGTTGTTATAACGGTGGATAATAAGCCATTTTTACCAGAAGATAGTTTAGATGTATTATGTAATAGATTACAAGCCAATTTAGAGAAAAAATATAAAGCCTTTTACGGGGAGGAGTTATTTACTGAATCATTTATTCAGCGTATTGAATTTATTAACCGTAAACCTATAAAAACTAGCTATAAGGGTATTAAGTTACTAGGGAATAAATTTAAAATCACTGTAAAAGATGATGAGAAATCGCAATTGTTAGCACGTGTAGCAATAGGAGCAGGAATAGGTGAGAAAAATAGCGCACTTGGTTGCGGATTTTGCTTCGCAAATTACCTATAGGTGGTGAAATTGTGTTAATAGATTTAGTTAAGAAATTTCAGATTGCTATTAATGAAAATCCAAATATCGTATTGGATAACTATAAGTTGAAAAATGGACTTTATATTAGATTTGATGTTACCAAGACGTTTGAAGAGAATGTGCAAAATGTAAATCAAAATATCTATGTTCATATAAACCAAGCAGATGAAATCATTGAAAAAAGAGACCTTTATGAATGGTTTAAGATTAGGGATTTTTATAGTAGTATGCTGAATGATGATGCAAATAAATTAATTGATCTTCCGGGAAAGAAGGTACATAGTACAAATCCGCTTACATTTTTCATGAAAGATGAATTGCTAATTGGTGAAAAGAAAATATATACTCCAGAACAATTGGCGATAAGCATTGAAGAATTCTATTTAAAATTACAAAAATCCTCAACGAAGTTTTTAGATGCATATCCAATCGTAACAAAGTCTAAGGAATTAAAAGAAAAGATATTAAAAGAAAGAGAGGATTTCTTTCATAGGTATTATCCACATTTAATGATGGCGTCGAACGATGAGACACGGATACAAAGAAATTATGAATATAAGCATTTTTTGATAAAAAATATACCTGGAATTATTGAATTGTTCCATAAATTGAAAGAGCAATATAGCTTTAAAAATTATATAAAAATTTTCTTTGATGCCAATGAAGATATTTATAGAAATGAATATGAATTATATATTTTACCAAGAATTTTTACTGTTGACGCATATAATTATGCTAATTCTTCATCTATTGTTGGTTTACCAAGTGGGGATATGACAGTAAATAGTAAAAAACCGTTTTTATTATTAAAGACATTAAAAGCTAACGTGCCTTTACGTATTCCAGTAGATCAAGCAATTGTAAGAAAGGATTTCTATTCTTGGCTCGAGACAAAAGGGAAATTTAAAGAGCATGTATTCCCAAGTGATACAATCTTCACTTCCCAACCATCAAGAAAAGCAGGAGCTTATCATATTCGGATTGATAAAAATGGCAGTATCGATTTCTTTGAAAATGTACCATTTTTTGCTTCAGAAAAGTTGAATGGGACTGGAATAGAATTCAAGAATGTAATAAATGTCACAGAAAAAGTGGATGATATTTTTATTGCGCGAGCGGATTATAATGTGGATACACGTGAAGAAGTGCAGGGTCTTATTAATAAGTATTTTTTTAGAGGAAGACTACAAGGGGGATTTTTAAATTCTCAACCAGAAATCAAAAGTAATGATTTTACAAATAATATGTTGACGTATTTTCTTGAAAGTAGACAGGCCCTATATGATTTCTTTAATAAAGGGACAGAAGATTCATTAAGAGGAACAATTAATAAATTAACTTTTAACTTAATAGAAGAACAACTCTATAGAACAGTTGAAGGAACTCATATTAAACAATTAGCAGAAGCGTTTAATTTACGCTTGGCACTTTTAAAGTATTTTCGTATTAAAGGAGGAGAGGAAATGGCAGATTGCATACGCAATGTAAGCAATATGTTAAAAGAAAAGGTTAAAAGTAAAGACTTGGTTGTTTGTGAAAGTGACCAAGAGTTTTATTACTTAGCTGGGCAAATAGGGTATTATTTATTATCACAATCGCAAGCAAAGTCTAAAACAATAGGGATGTTTGAGCCTATTTTACGTGCTAAATATGCACATCAAGTAAAACGTCGTTTAGAAGACTTGCTAATAACATACGGGCATGCTATTAGCATGAAAAACACTCCTTTTAAAAATGCCTTTGGAATGGTTATGGGATATGAGTCAGAAGGAATAAGCAAAGGAGAAAATAAAGATATATTATTGGCAGGTTTATTAGCAAGTAATATGTTTTATGAAAAATATGAAGAAGGAGTTGTGAAGGGTGAATAAATGGAAGAAACGAGTATATGGAGTAATTGGAGTTTCAAGTATTATGTCAAACTGGAATGCTGATTTTACAGGTAGACCAAAATCCACGAGTGATGGTATCGTGTTTGGTAGTGACAAAGCATTGAAGTTTAGTATGAAAAAATACTGGGTTAATCAAGGAGAAAAGGTGCTCTATATTAAATCTTATAAGATAAATCCTAAAGAAGGAAAGATGCAACCAAAAGAATTAACCGAGCGTTATCAAGAAATATTTGATACAGAAATTTCAAAGAAATCAAAGACTGTAGATGTATTAAAGAATTTATTTTCATCGATAGATGTGATGAATTTTGGTGCAACATTTGCGGTAGAAGGCCAAAATATTGGATTAACTGGTGTGGTCCAAATTGGTCAAGGGATGAATAAATATGAAGATACTACAACAGAAGTACAAGACATATTATCCCCGTTTCGTAATTCTAATAAGGAAAATGCTGATGCATCAAGTTTAGGGACAAAAATTGTTAGCAACGAAGCGCATTATATTTATCCGTTTTCTGTAAATCCAAATAATTATGATGAATATACAAACTTCATTGATGAATTTGATGGGTATACAGAAGAAGCATATATGAAATTTAAGAAAGCCTCATTAATAGGAGCAACTGCACTTAATACGAATAGTAAATCTGGTTGCTATAACAACTTCGCCTTATTTGTAGAATGTAAAGAAGAAGAACCTCTATATTTGCCACAACTAGATCCATACATTGAATTTAATAAACAAGATAATTTGTACAGTGTAGATATGAAGAAAGTAGAGGAACTATTAAAACCGTTCCAAAATAAGCTAGAGAATATTGAAATTTATTATAATCCTCTAACTACGTCTATTATTACCACTACTGATATGTTTGTGCGTAAAAATATATTCACTGAGGAAGAACTAGAATTACTATCAGTATAGGAGAGAGAATATGGAGGCAATAGCATTTGAATTAAAGGGAAGAACCGCATTTTTTAAAAAACCAGATGTAAATGCTAATGTTTATTTTACATATAGTCATATACATAAAATTGCGCTATATGGACTGTTGGGTGCGATTATTGGTGCTGGAGGATACACACAGCAACAAAAAAGTATAACAGAAGAAGGGAGTTCTACTTTTAATCAATATCCCGAGTTTTATCAGTTGTTAAATAAATTAAAGGTTAGCATTGTACCACATGGAGATCGTGGGTATTTTTTAAAGAAAATCCAAGTGTTTAATAATACTGTCGGATATGCAAGTAAAGAAGTGGGAGGGAATTTAATTGTTCGGGAACAATGGTTAGAAAAGCCGCACTGGACAATTTATCTGTGGAATGATGGAAGTTTAGAAGAAGAAACATATAATAAGTTGAAAAATTACTTAATTTCTTCTACTTGCAAGTATGTCCCGTATTTAGGAAAGAATGACCATCCAGCTACTATAGAACATGTTCGTCTTGTAGAGCTAGAGGAAGTAGATGAGGTGTGTGGGATTGAGTCATTGGTTTATTCAAAAGATATTTTCTTTTCGGCAAGGGGAACATATGATAACAATCCGATATATTTTTTCCAAGAATATATTCCTATTCAATTAAATCCTGAGTTGAATTATTATGAATTTGATGAGATTGTACATACAAATAGAAAAATAAAACAAACGTCTTCTACATTGTTTGCTTTTCAAACTGAAGGACGAGTTATTGCATTTATTTAAACCATTAGGGGACTCTCTTATTTTATATATTGAATAAGAGAGTTCTTTTCATAGATAAGAGGTGTGTGATGGGAATTCATAATTATTTATTAAGTAGTGACAGGTTGTTTGCTCATACCAATGGGACAAGGAAAAAAGAAACGCTAGGAGAACACTCTAATTTAACATTACTCTTCTATCAAAAATTGAAAAGTGAAAATGGATTAGAAGAAGTATTAGATCGGATATTAAATCGTTTAACATTTGATGAAGAATATTTAGAAAATGAAGTAAAATTTTTTATTAAAAGGCTATTTGAACAAGCAGTTTATTTACACGATTTAGGGAAAATTAATCCAGCATTTCAGGTTTTGAAGATGAAAAACTGCTTGATTTCCGTGGGAAAAGGCAGTGAATATAGCGATAAGACTCATTCTATGTTATCCGCACTTCTTTATATTGATATTTTTTGTATAGAAGTGAAAGAGTTTGAAGATGAGGGGATACGAGGATTTTTAAACCATGTTCTCTATACTTTTGCCTATTGCATTTCAAGGCATCATACGTATTTAGAAGATATACATACAGCCGAATTTTATAGAAAGTTAAATTATTTACATCGTAAGCTAAAGGAAACACCTGAATATGTAGAATATTATGCGTATAAAGGTCGCCTATTAGAAGAATTATCCGTGGAACCATATGAAGATATAGAAAATTTTCGCTTCGAAGATGGACATAAGCCAACTCCATTTTATTTGCTAATTAAATTATTATTTTCGGCAATTGTAAGTTGTGATTCTTTAGCGACATACACATATATGAATGGCTCGCAACCAACCTTCTATTATTTACAGGAAGAAAATATAGAGGAGTTAATGGGTATTTATCATGAGACAGACTTGTATAAAGGGATTCAGTTGTATAAGCAGGACACAAGTTACTTTAATGAATGTCCGATAAATGCTTTAAGATCAGACTTGTTTCTATTATCTGAAGAACAAATTCTTAACAATGTGGATAGAAATTTATTTTATTTAGAAGCTCCAACGGGGAGTGGTAAGACGAATATGTCCTTGAACTTGTCCTTAAAGTTATTGCACCAAAATGAGCATACAAATAAGGTTGTGTATGTATTCCCTTTTAACACTCTAATTGAACAAACAAAAAGTACCTTTAGTAAAATATATTCAGAAGAACTTCAAGAGAAATATCGTATATCTTTAGTGAATTCGGTGACTCCCATTGTTACAAAATCAGAAATAGAAATGGAGGAACCTACATTAAAGTACGAAGAAGAATTGTTCAGAAGACAAATGTTGCAATACCCAGTCACTTTGACATCTCATGTGAATTTTTTTAATTATATATTTGGTGTAGGAAGAGAAGCTAATTTAGCGCTTGTACATTTATGTAATAGCGTTGTTATTTTAGATGAAATACAAAGTTACCGAAATATTATTTGGCCTGAGATTATTCACTTTCTACATGAAATTAGTGAATGTTTTAATATTAAATTTATTATCATGTCTGCAACTCTTCCGCGTTTAGATAAACTATTACTTGAAGAAACCTGCTTTGTTGAGTTGATAAAAGATAGAGAACAATATTTTCAACATCCTTTATTTAAAGATCGTGTTAAATTACATTTTGAATTATTAAATGAAGAAAAGATAACTATGGAGAAATTACTTAATAAAATACAGCTAGTAGTAGAAGAGAGAGAAAAGAGCAGGGTATTAATAGAGTTTATTAGTAAAAAATCTGCAAGAGAATGCTACAACATTGTAAAAGAAAAGTTTAGAGGTATGAAGGTAATAGAGTTAACAGGAGATGACAACAACTATTACCGTAATATCATATTAAATGAAATTAACAAAAAGGATATTACAGGTAATTTTATATTAGAAAATGTTATTGTTGTCGCAACACAAGTAATAGAAGCGGGTGTAGATATAGATATGGATATTGGTTTTAAAGATATCTCAATTATGGATGCAGAGGAACAATTTTTAGGACGTATCAATCGCTCTTGTTTACGTACAAACAGTCACGCTTACTTTTTTGATTTAGATAAAACAGAAACAATATATCGTAATGATTTGCGTGCAGAAAAGAATCTGCATTTTAAAGAGTATCAGGAAAACTTGAATAAGAAAGATTTTATTGGTTTTTATCAATTGAATTTCAAACGTTTAATTGAAAGAAATACACGGCAAGGTTTAACAAATAAAGATATATTTTTAAACAATATAAAGTATTTAGAGTTCGAAGCAATGTCTAAACATATGGAGTTAATTAGCGAAAAAACACTTACATTGTTTATTTCTCACGATTTAATTCTTAAGAATGGCGAATTAATAGAGGGGGAAGAGGTTTGGGAAGAGTATGAGAGACTACTGAATGATAAAACAATGAGTTATGCACATAGGCAAATAGAGATATCTAGGTTAAAGCAGTATATGTCATATTTTACTTATACACTTTACTCCAATGGAAAGCCACATCCCCCATGTTGGGATAAGAAAATAGGGGACATATTTTATGTGAAAGATGGTGAAAAATATATGGAAATCGATTCTGAAACGGGACTGAAGAAATTTAATCGTGAAAAATATATTGATGGAGCGGAGAGCATGTTTTTATGAAAATAACAGGGACCATAGTGAATTATTATTTTCATTGTAAACGGCAATGTTGGTTATTTTCAAATAAGATTAATTTAGAAGATAATAGTGAGGATGTTCGGATTGGTAAAATACTGCATGAGTTAAAAAATGAAAAATCAAGGAAGAAAGAAATTGCTATCGACAGCATTCGTATTGATAAGTTAACCAATGAATATTTAATAGAGATTAAGAAGTCTGATGCGGATATTGAAGCTGTAAAATGGCAGACGTTGTTTTACCTGAAAGTACTAAAGGATAAAGGGATTAAGCGTTCAGGTAAAATTCAATTTATGACAAAAAATAAACAAACTAAAAATATTATTTACGTGGAATTAACTGATGTTTTAGAAAGAGAATTGAGGGAGGTTTTAATTGAAATTCAACAGTATTTAGAACAGAATGCTCCTGCTGAACCAATATATAAAGCCAAATGTAAAAAATGTGCATACTTTGAATACTGTTATATTTAGGGGGATAAATAATGGGGAATAAAACTAAATATTTACTGAATATGGGGGAATTGAAGCGTAAAGATAATTCTCTTGTTTTTAGAAATGAAAGTGGACACACCTATATACCTATAGAGGGGATAAAAGAAATTTATTGCATGAATGAGGTGAGCTTAAATAGTAAGCTCTTTGATTTTTTGAGTAAGGCGGGAGTTGTAGTCCATTTTTTTAATTATTACCAACAGTATTCTGGAACTTATTATCCTAAGGAGCAATTAATAAGTGGAAAATTAACAATACTACAAGCAAAAGCTTTTACGGAATATCGAATAGATATTGCTAAGGCAATTGTGCTTGGGATAGGACGAAACATACAGGAAGTACTTTATCATTATTATAAACATGATGTAAAAGAATTAAAGCCTTTACTAAATTGGCTTAGAAAAGACATTCCGAGAATGCTTGAAAAGAATATATCTATTCAGCAGTTACTGTTTATTGAAGGGTCAATATGGAAAAGGTTTTACGATTCGTTTTCGTTGTTCTTACCTAAAGAATTCGTTTTTAATAAGCGGGTGAAACGTCCACCTGATAATCCTTTAAATGCTTTAATATCTTTTGGGAACTCTTTATTATATTCAAAGACAATCTCGCAGATTTATCATACACATTTGAACCAGTCAATTAGCTTTTTGCATGAACCAAGTGAGGGAAGATTTTCATTGTGTTTAGATTTATGTGAAGTGTTTAAACCAATCATTGTATTTCGGACAATCTTTGAAACGATTAATAATAGAAAAATAAAAGTGGAAAAACACTTTGATCAAGAATTAAATTATTGTTTGTTAACAGAACAAGGAAAGAAAATATTTATTGCAGCTTTTGAAGAAAGGATTAATAGTGTATTTCACCATCCAATATTAAAACGAAAAATTTCATATCAAACTGCAATTAAACTAGAGGCGTATAAGTTAATAAAATTTATTTTAGAGGGAAATTCTTTTATTCCATTTAATCTAAAGGAGAAAAAATAATGAAAAATCAAATGAATGCTAATTATGCGTTTGTTTTTTATGATGTAAATGAGAAACGAGTGACGAAAGTTTTTAAAATCTGTAAAAAATATTTAAATCATTATCAAAAATCTACTTTTAGGGGGGAGATTACTCCCTCAAATCTATTAAAAATGGAAAAGGAAATTAGGAATATTATAAACGAGGGGGAAGACTTTATTACTATTATCAAAATGCTAAATGAATATAGCTTTGATGAGATTGAAATAGGGTATAGAAATAATAACGATCTCCTATTTTTGTGAATTTACCAAGTGAAATGATAGTGGGAGTCTAATAAACTTTGTTAAATCAAGGCTTACACTATTTTTTTTTGAGAATTCTATTTTTTATGAACGGCTGGTAAAAAAATCACTAAACTCATATGCAGTATAGTATTATATAGATTATGAAGGTAATAAAAAGTTGATTTAATCGGTGTTGAACAGAAACATAAGATGTATTTAAACTGTGGAAGGTAAACTTTCCCACTGGGGACAACTCCTGTTGAACAGAAACATAAGATGTATTTAAACATTGTCTTAATAAAGTAATCTGGGTCAGCAACATGGTTGAACAGAAACATAAGATGTATTTAAACTTTCCTATTCCCCTTTTCTCTCCAACAACACTTTGGGTTGAACAGAAACATAAGATGTATTTAAACAAGTATTCCAGGAGCCGTGCTATTAGGGATGTACTTGTTGAACAGAAACATAAGATGTATTTAAACGTATAACATGCTGCGATTAAATCCAAACGTATTATTGTTGAACAGAAACATAAGATGTATTTAAACACTGAAGAACCACACGTTTTCATCATGGCAATCAAGTTGAACAGAAACATAAGATGTATTTAAACTCTGGTGGTTTTGGTATTGGTTTTTGGCTTGGTTCTGGTTGAACAGAAACATAAGATGTATTTAAACTAATCCGTTTGTTTATGCGTTCCATCAGGTAGATGAATGTTGAACAGAAACATAAGATGTATTTAAACTATTTAGGACTTCCCGTAGTGATCATAGTTGTAGGTGTTGAACAGAAACATAAGATGTATTTAAACACATTGAAGCTTGTATCTTCTAAATCAGATACGTTTGGTTGAACAGAAACATAAGATGTATTTAAACGTTCTTATATAATTCTATTAATGCAGTTGAAAAAGAGTTGAACAGAAACATAAGATGTATTTAAACAGTAATCGCTGCATAGCTCCTGGGAAAGAGGCTCCTTGTTGAACAGAAACATAAGATGTATTTAAACTTAAACTGCCTATTAAATTTCCAAATTTTTTTATATTTGAACAGAAACATAAGATATATTTAAACTTTTGGTCTATTGATTTTACCGTAAGTACGTAACTTGTTGAACAAAATTATTAAATTAGAATTGATTTTGAGTAACTCAATAGATAAGCTGTTAAAGAGAGAAGTTTTTTCATAGAAAGGGGAATTAGGAATAGGAAAAGTTATGCCCCTGCAAAGTATTTTGAAACAGGAACAAAATTGATTTCGTTTTAATAATAATTTTGTCTTTTTCATCAACTATCGTGGATAAATCTGCATGACATGTACAATAGTTGATGTTATAATAGGTGTAGAAGTATTATAACAATAGTTTTTGCATAAACTAAAGAAGACGAGATGCTCCAACATCTCGCCTTATGTAACTGCTACCGCAAGGTGGATGGTTGCTAAAAAGAGTTTATTTTTTCTTAGAATCATCCTTCAAACGCTTGCCGGCATTGTGGGTGGTTCTTTTCGTTTTTCGTCGCTTTTTTTGTATTTGCTTCCAAGACGTTGATAGGTATTTACCTACTCGTTTTGCAAAAAATACAGCGACTTCTCTAGCAATTACTTTCAAAACTTCAATTGCTATCGTGAAAATTATATCCATTTGATCACCTCCTTTCTCCATAAAATGAAAGAGAAAGGATAGCAACTGACCACCCTCAAATATTTAATTAAGTTAGAATGATTTCACCATGTTTCAGGGGTGATTAATTACTTAAAAACCCTGATATTAAAACGTTTTTAGGCTTTTTTGTTTTTAAAATTAGAGCTTTAGCATGGTGAAAATAATATTTTTTTAGAAATGATTGACATGAAACTCTATATATCATAATATTGAATTGTAATATTAAAGAAAACAAATCCAACATTTTCATATAGACTTTAGATTAGCTAAAAGGACACACCTAAGGCGCATTATGCCATAGGTGTGTCCTTTTTTTGCGTTTAAAGACTACAAAAGGAGGAATACAAACATTGAAGCCATCTAAGTTTCAAAAGAAGCAGATTGCTGCGGTAGGTTTAGCTGCTGTAACAGTAGCGGGTATCTATGGATACAATCATTTCGCAGTCGAAAATGCAGTAAAACCAACAAAGATTGTTGTAGCCGCAAAGGATATACCTGCGCATACAGAAATTAAAGAAGACATGCTAGTGGAACGAACATTACCTGGTGATGCCATTCCACCAAATGCATTACGTGTAAGCAAAAAAGATGTTGTAGGGAAGTGGACAAATGATGGGCAACCCATTTCTGAAAATAGCTATCTCTTTAAAAACAAAGTAGTAAAGAAAGAAGAGTTACCGGACTCTGCCATTTTAAATTTGAAAGATGGAGAAGTTGCTTTCCCATTACTCGTTGATTTGGAAACAAGTTCAGGGAATAGTATTATTCCAAACACGTATGTGGACTTGTATTTTAAACAGGTTGTGAAAGAAGGGGACAATGAGAAGGTTATCTTCGGTGGTCTGTTCCAACGTGTACGTGTGACAGCTGCAAAAGATAGCAATACAGAAGATGCATTTGTGCTAGAAAAGAAAGAATCAAAAGAGGAACAAGAAGGAAAACAAAAGCCAAAGGTAACGCGATTATATACACTGGCTGTTTCACTTGAACAACTTCAATACTTAAATCGTGCAAAAACACTTGGAGATGTAATCCCTGTTGCAGTTGGACAAAAGATGGAACAAACAGGGAAAGAATTAGAACCAGCTGAAGGATTCTCGCAAATATCTGATCAGAAGAACATTTTAGACTATGTAGAGAAGCATTCGACGAATCCAATTTCTAAAAATGTAAAAGAGTATGTAGCACAGTATCTGAACGAATCCAAGTAAGAAAGGGGTTATTAAGATGGAGCGGCAAGTTAAAGTAATTGCTTTTTATGCAACAAATGAAAACGTAGGAAAAAGCACATTAAGTATTGCGATGGCAAATGAATTAGCTCATTTAGGGAAAAAGGTGCTTTATGTAGAAGCAGACCAAGTAAGACCAAGCTTTTCAGTTGGAACGGGTCTTAGCCACGATAGTAAAAACATATTAGAGCTTGTAAGAAAAGAAAATGAATACAATCTCTCGCAGTATATTTGTACCAAGCAAGATTTATTAGAGAAAAAAGTGAATCCAAGGTTGATGCAAAAATTGCACGATAAGATGGATTTTCTGGTGTTTCCATCAGGTTATAGCTTAGCTCAATTCCCAGAGATTCAAAACAAAGAATTGTTTGTAACGACATTTATAGAGTCACTTGTAGATACAGAATATGATTATATCGTTCTTTCAGTACCAACTGAATTATCCGAGGTGCTGAGTTATCCAATCCTATATCAATCAGATCTTGTTGTTCATGTGCTAAATGGAAATCCTCGTGGTGCGTTAGCCATTAAACGAGAATTACAGTTAATAGAAGAAGCAAAGCTAACATTACCTCGAATGATTCATGTACTAAATATGGCAGATGAGGATTATGTAGAAGATATTGAAAAACTTTCTTCTCAAAAAATTGCAGTAACAATTCCATATGACAGAGATCGTACAAGTTACGAATGGGGTATGCAATTTGGTTCCCCGCAAATTAATACAAAGGTCCATCACATTATGGAAGCAGCTGGTCTTGATATTCCATCCCAGCATACATCTTCTATGAAAAAGGGTCTCTTTGGTTTACGAAATTAAAAGGGAGGCAAGTAGTATGTGGGGCTATTTACAGGGAAAACAAGTCGCATTAAGGCGAAATCGAGTTGATTTATATCACTTTGGTTATATGATTCGTTCCAAATCGGCACGAAAATTAGGAACAACTACAGCTCAACAAATTAAAGATATAACAGATGAAATTCGTGCATTTTTAGTTAAAGAACATCGTGATATCTTAAGTGAATCTTTTATGAATAAGGAAAAAAAAGCAGCTGTAGAGCAAATCATTAAAAGTTTCTTATTAAGTAATCAAGTCGTCATTTCAGAGGTACCTTCTGAACAGTTACTGAACATGGTGTGTGACGATATTGTGGGATTTGGAATTATTCAACCTCTAATTGATGATAAAGATGTAACAGACATTTATATCAATGGCATAAAAGAGATTATATACGAAAAAATAGGTGAGGGAGAATGCAAGTACAAGTATCGATATGAAGCTGAAGAAGATGTAAAAGCCTTAGCTTATAAGATGGTAAACAGTACGTCAGAATCACTTAATACAGCAAAGCCATCTGTCGACTGCGTGTTCCCTTATATTCGTATCAATATCGCCTTAGATGAGATTGCTGGACTTGGTACAACAATTACTATTCGTAAGAATGCAGATCATCTTCGTGCCTCAGAAGAACGTATGTTATCCACAAATCAAGCATCCAAAGAGATGTTGGACTTTTTGGCAGCAGCTGTGAAAGCTAAAATGAATATTTTAATTGCTGGAGCAACAGGAACAGGGAAAACGGAGTTTATGAAGTACCTCGCTTCTCATATACCAAAGAATGAACGTACTCTTGTAGTGGAAGATAATCCTGAACTCTATTTACATCGCATATTTCCAGAGCATCATTTTGTTCCGATGCAATGTAGGGCATCCGAAGTTGAAGAAAATGCAATTGATTTTGATAGATTGTTAACGAATGCTTTACGTCAAGGACTAAAGAGATTACTTGTAGGTGAATCGAGGGGGGGAGAAGCCCTGAAAATGATTAACTTCTTCCAAACGGGACACCCTGGTAAAACCTCTGTCCATGCAAGAAGTGCAAAAGAAGCGGTAAGACGTTTAATGCTGATGTGTCTACAAAGTGGTGCGAATATTGGTGCTCAGGATTTATATAAATTAATTTCACAGACATTTGATGTGATTGTCTTTTTAGAAAAAAAAGATGATGGAAATCGTTATATTACAGAGATGATTGAACTATTGGATTACAAGGATGATATACAGTTTAATCAACTGTCGGAATTTATTTCTACATACGAGGAACAGGAAGGGACAAATGAACGCGTAGAGAAAATTCATGGCCAGCATATCATTACAGGAGAAATGTCAGCTGAAATGGAGAAGAAATTCCGTTCTTCTTCTGTAAACCCAGCTCTTTATGCACCATTCCTTTCACAACAGGAGGTGCAGTATGCATAGTTTGTTCGCCTATGGATGTATATTATTAATCTTTATTAGTGTAGTATTGCTTGTTTTGCTTTTGGCGAAATCTAAAGGTTCTGCTCTTTCGCAATTTGTACAAGAAAATGAGAAAGAAGAAAGGCGCTTGGAATTAAGAAATGTTAAAGGGATACGAATGTATCTGCCACAATCTGTTATCCAAGAAGCCCAAAAGTACGAGTGGAAATTGACGAAAAGCATGTACTGGGTATATACGATTCTTTCCGGAATGAGTATAGCAGCAATATTCTACTTCTCCTTTGGAAGGGATCCTTTTACACTGATTTCTGCTTTATGTGGATTTTTAGTTCCGAGATTTCTTCTCTATCGAAGAAAAAAACGTTACTACTTGGTTGTCATTGACCGTCTTTCTATTTATATGAAGGCAGTAGCGAATGCGCTTCAAATTAGTAATAACGCTAAACGCGTGTTAGTACAAGTAAAGCCAATGATGCATGAGAGCATTCAAGAAGAAATAGAAAAAGTTTCTCTTTTATTAGAAGGTGGAACTACAATGCACCGTGCATTTAAAGGATTCAATGAAACTTTTAATTTTAGAGAATTGGTTTTCTTCCATGAAATGTTGGAAGTGTGTAGTCGAGAAGGTGGCGCGAATTCAGTGCAAGTCTTACTAGATATTGCAGAAGATTTTGAAAAACAAAAGCTATACCTAGCAAGATTACGTTCTAGTTTATCGCAAGCACAACGTGCCTTTGTGCAGAACTGCTTAATCGTCATTGCCATGCCAATTGTGATTATGTTGATGTCAAAAGAAGCATATGGATTTTTAGCAGGTTCTATGATGGGAAAAATCGCATTAGCGGTAAATATGTTAATTGTCTTTTTCTTAGCAACCCGTGTAGAAAAGATTGCAAACTATAATCCAACAGAAAGAGGGGAATAGAGTGGCTGCGATTTTAGCTGTAGTAGTATTCGTTGTCATGTACTGGGTATTCTCTACCTTTCTACAAAGTAAAAAAGAGAGCGGTAGCCTACTTACAAACTATGTAGAAAATGCAAAACGAATTGAAAAAAAGAATTTAAATCAAATGATGCTCGCTCCCTTTCAGTCGTTATCACATAAGTATCTGACAGAAGAAAAGAAAGAGCAGATTCAGAAAAAATTAGAAGAAGCTGGTTTGGATACGAAACCAGAAGAATATTTGAAAATGAAAGTTGCGTATCCCATCATTTTCACCTCTGTTTTCTTGATATGTACGGTGTTTCATGATTACTACCTATTTAAAGTGGGCGTTTTGATTTCACCACTGCTTTATTTCTATCCTGATTATTTATTAAAGAAAAGAATCAAGCAGGCGATAGAAGCAAGGAAATTTGAATTACCAGAGTATCTAATTCCGATGCTGCAGCTGTTAAAAACACATACAACATTAGAAGCAGTAAAAAAGGCGCAGATATATGCAGGGAGACATCTTCGACCATATGTATCTACACTTACAGCGGAATTAGAAATGTATGCGGGTTCGGATCAACCATTTCGTAACTTTGCAGCAGCTTTAAATAGTCCAGAAGTAAATACTTTTACCATTGCGCTACAACAAGCACAAAAAACGGACAAGGTACAAAGTCTTCGTATTATGGACGCACAGATTAAAATGATGCGTGAGCTAAAACATGAGAACTATAACCGTCTCATTCAAAATAAGCCAATGGAAATGAATAAATTTAACGTTGCTGTAATTGGTTGTATTGTAATTTATCCAATGGTGATTGTTATTCAATCCTTAATGCAAGGATTTGCAAGTATATAAGAAGCTAGTATCCCAAATTGAATAAGAAGAGGAGCAATACACATGTTAACAAAAATGAAGAATTGGTTAAAAAACGAAGACTCACAATTATCATCAGAAAACGGTATGTTAATTGCCTTGGCAGTAATTATTGTATTAGTGATTGGCCCGTTTATATGGAAAGCAATTCAAGGCGGGTATGACACAATTCTAACTCGATTTACAAAAGCATCAAGCAATGCAGATGTGAATACTTGGAACAAATAATAGAAGTTTTAAAATAATGATGTTTATTACGTATAGCTCAAATAAATAGATAAGGGAGTTCTAATCATGTTAGCAAAAATGAAAAATTGGTTAAAGAATGAAGATTCACAGTTATCATCAGAAAACGGTATGTTAATCGCTTTGGCTGTAATTATCGTATTAGTGATTGGCCCATTTGTATGGAAAGCAATTCAAGGTGGCTATGATACAATTCTAGCTCGATTCACAAAAGCATCAAGCAATGCGGACGTAAATTCGTGGAATAAGTAATAGAAGATTTAGATAGGGAAGTTCTTATTTACTAAATTCTTAAAATCGATATACAAAGGAGACCGAATAATATGTTAGCAAAAATGAAAAATTGGTTAAAGAATGAAGATTCACAGTTATCATCAGAAAACGGTATGTTAATCGCCTTGGCTGTAATTATCGTATTAGTAATTGGGCCATTTGTATGGAAAGCAATTCAAGGTGGCTATGATACAATTCTAGCTCGATTCACAAAAGCATCGAAAAATGCAGACGTAGATTCTTGGAACTAAATATAAATTGAATAGTAAACAGGGGGGCTACTCTAAAGTAGTTCCCTTTTTTAAACAACAAATATATGCGGATTCAGAAAAGGAGAGAAGAAAGTGTCTTTGTATATTATAGGATTACTACTAAGTTATATGTTCCTAAATGTATTTACTGATTTGAAATATAGAAAAACAAAGAATGTATGGCATCTACTATTCTTAATTTTTGGAATAGGAATCACGTATTTTACTGGAATAAGAACAGGGAAAGAGATTGTGATTGTACTAGCCATGGCATTAGCATGTGGTTTATTGTTGGAGACATTTAAATTTTCTTCACCTGGTGATACGAAAATGCTTGTGGTAGTAGCTTTATACATTAGCAATGTAGTAGAAGAATCGGCTGTGTTTACCGCAATTACACTAACAGCTTTCCATTTACTATTCTTTTGGATTGCCAGTGTGTATCGATTAATTAATGTTTTAGGATTTATAGGAGCAATTAAAGACCAATTAGAGCATGCAGCTTCTATATTTGGTGCAAAACTACCTAAGAAAGAAATACAGCTGATACAGAGCTTTCCAGGGGCTTGTTCTATTTTATTAGGAGCACTAGTTTATGTTGCGTTTACTATATATCAAAACGGAGGTATCTTGGCTTGAACAGTAGAATCATTCATCAAAGAGAAAAATATATTTACTTTACAATATTTGCGCTGGTAGGAGTTTTTATTCTAAACATGTTTATTAATATGTTGTTCGTATTAGCATATCCTTTATTGATTGGATTAATGGTTCAGGTTATCTTACTACAGAAGATAAAAAAATCATTTTATCGGAATGGAAAAGAATTAACAGAACAGTTAAAACTAAAAAATATATTTCTGGTAGAATCAAATATTTTAGGAGATGAAGAAGGAACGGTCTATGAGGTGCATCAAATGCCTTTTGCATTCTCAAATGGATTAATCAATAAGGAGAAAGGTTATAAAGTAGTAAAACAAGAGTATGAAAGAAAAGTAAAAGAAGATTTAACTAAAATCGCAAAATGGCAAGTTACAACAAAAGCTAGACTTGTTACAACAACGCATTTTCGTTTATATACAATTTGGCAGAAAAATAGTACAGGCTATCAATTAAAAAAAATAGAGGATTGCATTGATCCGTATGCAAAGATGAACCTTATACAATGGATGATTGCTTCATTCTGTACGACTGGTCGTATCAAGTACGATAAGAAACCAAAAGAGTGGGCAAGCTATGAATGGATTATTTTAAGATAAATAAAAAGATAGAAGAAAAAACTAAGTAGTTCAGTTATTGTAGGGAAACTTATTAATATGCTGTTTGTATCGGCATATCCTTTATACGAAAGAGATTTAGAAGTGGCTATTTGAAGAATTTAATACTATTGTGTTTATTGACTACATTCTGTCTAAATATTGTAGGATGTTCTAATAATATGGGTACACTAAGGGAAAAGTCTAAAACTTCAAAACCTATGGACTTTAAGCGAATTAACAAAGCATGGTACAAACATATGTAATAGTTTAAAAGAACTTGAAATGGTTAGTGGCTAAAGGTCATAAGGAACAATTAATTTGGCTGATAGCAGATGATGCAGATCGAGAGAGAAAATATAACGGAATTACATTCGAATTTAAGTAATTAAAAGATAAAAATGGTCTAGATTTAGACCGTTTTTTTGTAGATGTTTTTCATTGAAAAAAACACACTAAGGTGCCCTCCCTTAACTAGCACCACTTTAACTTTAAAAATATGTATTGGAATTTCATCCGAATATTATTTTTCTCAATGGACAATCGGTATAATTCAGGGTTGTTTGTACTGTTTTTATGTTAAAATATTCTGGTTGTTATCTGTCTTATTTTAGGAGGTTGGGTGATTTGCTAAGGGCTTTTTATTTGGATTTCAGTTTCTATACAGAAAATATAAAAGTTTTAGAGTTATTAGGGAATCCTACTCGATTATCAATGGTTTGTAAATTGATTACATATGGATCTTTGTCAGTTTCTGATCTAAGTAAGAAAACAAAAATTACGGAAGATTTGATTGTACAACATTTGCGTAAATTAACTTCTGGAAATATTGTAATTAGTGAACGTATGGGGAAAAGGCTTTATTTTAGAATAAAAGATGGTAAAACAATTGAGATTATTAAGGTTTTAGGACTATTAAGTTAATTTTAATTACTTTATATATAAATGATACTTAAAGTTTTGTTAAGATTTAATCGTATACAAATATAAGCGCAAAATCACATATAGTTTACCTTGGCAAATAGGTGGGTTATTTTATATTGGTGAGATTGTACTAGTATAAAAGAATAAAGGTAACTGTATATTGTGAGGGCGATTGGTTATCCCTTCTTTCAATTTGGAAGGATAGGGATGGAATTCGTAAAAAATAAATGATATACCACTACCCTGAAGGTAATAGGTATTAGAAGGGATGTTAGCGCATCTCTTCTTTTTATTATATACACAAGGTATTACTGTAATACTACTACAGAGATTATATTAAACATAAATAAAAACTTAATGAGCTTGTAATGGATATAATGCACAAGAGAAAAGACACCTTAAGGTGCCTTTACCAATAGTTTTTTAGCAGAAGCAACTGCAGCCAATAATGATCAACAAAATAAACAATACAACTAATAAAGCAAATCCTCCAGCAAAACCGCAGCCTTCGCCGCAACTACCACCATATCCCATAACAATAGTTCCTCCTTTAGATAAGAGGGGAAAACTAGGGTTCATTTCATCTAATTTAATAGGTTCACTTTACCTTATGTATTTAAGAATGAATTGAGCAGGTCCTTTTGAAAATAAAGATAAGGTAAATTAAGGAACCTTTTTTGGAATTTTCTGTGTCATTAGCCCTTTTTACTACATATTTTAGTATAAATTGCTTTAGGGAGGAGGATCATTAATGGCATTGACTGTAAATGATATTTGTATCGATGTGTGTCTTAAAGTTACGATTACTCCTGGTGGTGGGGTAGAATCAGTTGTAAGTGATGGGGAAGAATGCGGATCTAGTCCAAGTATAGTAATTAATCCTGATGGCTCAATTGCTATTATATTACCATTAGTAGCTTGTTTCTCAATTACATTAAATGAAGACTTAGGTGTTGGAACGTCTTTAACAAGTTTGTCCTTTAAAACTTCTTAAGTGAGGTACTAATTTTATAATGTTACAGAGTAATGAAATTCTATTGAAAGATCTCCTTAAGCGATTTTCTTTTTTTATGCTGCCCATTTAGAGCTAGTGTGAGTAAGGAGTTTATACAAACAAGATAAAGACACCATTTGGTGTCTTTATCTTGTTTGGGTAAATAAGAAGTAAGGTTTCCATTTTAATTGAAAAAAATAGAACAGGTAGTTAGATTTTATCACAATTTTTTGTTGAATGAACATGCATTATTACATATCATTATAAATCCCTCTATTCTCCATTTGATAAAGTATATTAACAATATTGACAAGATTTAAACAAACATTTCTACAAATTCGAAATATTTAAAAAATAACAAAAGTGATACATTTAAGGTGCAGGTTTTAAAAAATATTAAGGGGGATTTATTATGTTCAAGAAATTAGTAGTTGGAGCTTTAGCAACAGGTATTGCATTCACTGGGGGGATTGGAGCAGCTTTAGCAAGTACAGAAAATGGATCTAATACACCAAGTTCTGTAAAATAATTAGCAGGATGCTATCCAAAAGAAAACGGTAAGTATGTAAGAGAAGTGAAAAATTCTAACAAGATTTTTGCTAATGCTTTTACTGAAAAAGCTTGTGGCGGGACAGTATATTGGTATTTAAAAGAAATCAGATGGACACATGCTGATGGTGGGACATATATTGCTAAGTATGAAAGTTGGATTCAATAGTATGTTTTTTTTGAATACTTGCCATAAAAAAAACTCTACGGTGCCTTTCACTGACCTGAACTATCTCAATTTTAATAATATGTATTGAATCCCCAAATATTATCCTACTACGTTAAGTAATATTGGTGTAACTTTTAGAGGAATTCATGACGTTTATAAAACAGTTGTACTGTTTTCAGTCCTTTTTATTATCATGTCTATGCGATATATTTATAACATAAGGAGAGAAATATATCACATAGGAGGTTTGTATGAAAAATAAATTAGCATATTTAGGGTTTCTTGGTTTTTTTGGTCCGTTTACATTTTTAGGTAATATTTCATGGGCATATTATTTTTTCGGTTTCTTTTTCTTCTTCGCATATGCAAAAGTAGTACCAGATGAGCTTTTTATGCTGCATGTTAGGATCGCTGCTACAAGAGCTTTTTTCGTAGCATTAGTACTCGGCAGTATACTACTCTTAAGTGTTTTTATATTAGAAAATTTACATGTAATTCGGTTATTCGTTATAATTTCAGTTTTCATACCTTTAGGCACATTTATAATTAATTTAGAAATATTTGAACGTCGAGAAAAGAAAGGAATGCAAGATGCCACTTAAGACTAGAATGAAAGAATATAGAGTTAGGTTAAATATGTCTCAAGAAGATTTAGCCAAAGAGGTGGGTGTTAGGAGGGAAACAATTGGCAATCTTGAAAATGGAAAATATAATCCTTCATTCAAACTTACTTATGATATAGCAAAGGTTTTAAAAGTACCTATTGAAGTTCTGTTTTGGTTTGAAGAATAGGTTGTGTATAAAATTAAATTCAAATTTCTAACAAGAGACTCTATTTTATTTAATATTTTTTAAAATGGAGTCTTTGTATTTACCATTTGGGGTACTCTCAATATTTTTTATAAAAATGCATATAATTTATAAGTAATATGAGCAATTATACAAGGAAAAAGTGAATTAGTTTTTTTATAAAGAAAAGACACCCTAAGGTGCCTTCCTCCCACTTGAACCATGTTCATTTAGTATAAACTTATCCGTATTATCCCTTTGTTATACCTATAAACACATCCTATAAAACAGAATCGTCTATATACACCAGATTGTTAGTTTACAAAATACAAGAGATTTAAGATCAGTATTAGAGTGACGCCACACCTTCTATAATAATTGATATGTTACGCCTATCAAAAGAATTTGTTTTATAGAATGTATCTACATTTTTTATTTTACTATATGTAATATTTATTTGGTGTAATTTTAGCTAATATGTATAATTGCATATGGTTTATAAAAAAGAGAGTATAATTGGGTATTGTGTAATAAAGAAAATACACTCAATGAGTGTCCTTCCTCCGACTTGAACCATCTTAATTTTAATAATATGTATTGGACCCCATCTAATATAATTGTATCAAGCTGATGCACAGTGGCAATTGAGAAATACGATTAACAAGAGAATGATAGTAGTGAAGACATCTAAAAATAAGGAAGTAGATTCTTACAGGTTGACTACGAATTCATAGACTCATGGTAACCCAAGTGGCTGTAAACAATATCATTAATAGTATTACAATGATATACAATCTGGGTTGAGGTATCATAATACCAATCATTACGCCCATTAATCTTCCCATTGCTCCTGCTACAATCCCATTTAATATGGGGGTCATATCTTAAAATAGAAATATAATAATACCACTAACAAAAATACCAATCAGGAGTCCTAAAACAGAGGCTGTACTTAAATGGTTGTTACATTATTTGTAAGATATATTTTTTGTAATTCAGTTGTAAACTACAAAACTTCTTTTAAAAGAAATGTACGTACATACACATTATATTTTATTCCATAACGCTCTATCTTTTTTCACAATAGTTTAATATCGTGAAAATTAAACTACTAGGTACTACATCACTTTGTTTTTTATATAGATTTTTAATTAAACTATATATTGAAATTAGTAATAATAAAATGTATTATTGAAAAGCACAATTTATAATTCAAGTAATCAAGACTATGTACCCATAATAATTTGAACATTCAGAAATTATAATATTGTCTAAAAACGAGGTGAGATTCATAGAAACAGTACATATTAAATGGTATGGATTGTATAGTATAAATGATTTTTATAATAGAGAAGAAGCTTCTAAGAAGGGGATATTTACAATCTCTAGAGTAGATGCTAAGAATATAACTTTGCTATATATAGGAAAAACCAAAAGAAGCTTTATACAAAAGATAAGGGAACTTAATAAGGAGTGGCTTTGTAATGATAGCGAATTAAAGATTACATTAGGAATAATAGAATTTCCTAGTGGTGAAAGTTACTCTGAAAAGAAGGTAAAAGAGATAAAATCCCTTTTGATTTTACGACATACCCCATTAGAAAACGAAACATCTTTATTATACCATAGAGGGAAAGTTAATTTGAAAATTATAAATAAGGGAAGAAGAGGCTTAATTGTTAAAAAGCTTTCTACAGAAAATCTAATATGGACGTAATTGGAATCACCTTTGAATAAAATTGAAGGTTTCTTAAGTGCCGAAGCTTATCAATTTTTAATGTATTAAACTATTTTGAATAACATATGTCAGATGCTTGAAATAAACAAATTTTATTATGATATGAAATCCTGTATGGAAAGTGTAGTTCATTTCTATTATTTAATAAAAATATTAAGAATTATAGGGATAATGCATAAAGAGTAGAGGAAAAAATAACCACGGAGGTTTAAAGAATGGGACAAGTAAGCAGGTTTCAAGAAAAACAACAGAATCGTCGTCAAAAGGCGATTTTTAATATTGCATTTACTTTGATATTAGTGACAGTTGGTATAGTGACATACCAGTTGTTTACCCCTTCTGATGCATCAAAGAAAGCAATTGCTCAAGAAAAGAAAGCAACAAAGATAGAAGAGAAGAAAAGTGAAGATAAAGAAACAACAAAGATAGAAGAGAAAAAAAGTGAAGATAAAGAAACAACAAAGATAGAAGAGAAGAAAAGTGAAGATAAAGAAACAACAAAGATAGAAGAGAAGAAAAGTGAAGATAAAGAAACAACAATGATAGAAGAAAAGAAAAATGAGGATAAAGAAGCAGCACAGTTAGAAGGGAAACTAAAAGCAGAAAAATCGGTAAAAACGAACGAAAACGAAAATGAAAATAAAGAGGGAGAAAAAACGGTATCTCAAGAAAAGGGTCCTCAAACTAATTCTTCTTGGAAGCCAATTGGTACAGAGCAAGGAGCAAAACCTGAAATGAAATTTAAAGAAGGAACAGTAGATTGGAGTGAGATGAAAAAAGCAATTTCTTATGCTGTGGATGTTCCAGAGAGCCAATTGACTTTCGATTTTATTGGGAATAATGGAAATAATAAAGCCTACGGTAATGTACGAGATAAGCAAAGTAATAAAAAATATAAGGTTAATATTGATTGGGTAGAGAATCAGGGATGGAAACCAGTATCTGTTCAGGTGGTAAAATAAATAATAGAAATGTAATTATGTGTTTAAAAGTTTACTTTTGTAAAAACTCAAAAAAGAGTTTGTATTAATCGGGACTCTTTTTGTTATGTTGACACCATTAATTAATTGGATTCATTTGTTAGATCCTGATGCGGACAAACTTGGAAGATTATTTTTTGTTATATATTTATAAAATTTCTGTTATTTTTTTCGCCGAGATACGTGTAAAACTAGGTTATAGCAAAACATTTTTTACTAAACTTTGTTTTTCGTTGATATTTGTAACATTATTAGAAAACGACGGTAAATATACGTTAAGACAAATATATGGAGTGACAATAAAGTTGGACTAAATATATTTATTATACATGTTGTCTTTTTTCTAATCCTTTCACGTAACAAAAATGTATTTTTAAAGTACTAAATAATTAATGGTACCTTTTGAAATATTTTTGGTTTCATTTCAGTATAAACAATTCCGACTATATAACTAAAAAATAAGTTTTAATATCTATTGAACATATGAATAGGATAACAATTAACTGCTGTTGGCAAATAGCAATTTATCTAATAAAAAGATCACTTGTTTCCAAGACAAGTGATCTTTTTATATACGTTTCCTATACTATTTTTGAGATCCATTAGATATTTTAGTTCCCTTATTGATATTGCGTATTCAATTCCCCACTCCTTTGATTTAGATACTATATCCCGTTTGCAGCAGTATCGATCTATAGTATCGACTCGATATTTAATAAATATTGTTTAATCTAAAAGCTCTGTTCTATTGCGCAGTTATCAAAATATAAATTGTTATATGCACCTTCCATAAATACTTCTTCACAAGAGTCACATAAATATCGCTTTTCGTATCTAATTTCATATTTTTGTACGTTATTTCCTCCTTAATGTGTAAAAGTGTAAACTTGAACATTTACACTTTTACACAAGTTCACAAAAATAATAAAACAATAAATTTTTATATTATAATATAAATTAAATATACTTCATTATTTACAAACAGGAGGGATTTCATTGAAATATTTTGATGATGAGCTACGCCAAATTGATATGGATCAAAAAGAAGCAATACTAGTTGTAAGAGCTTATAAAAGGTATTTAGCAAAAACAGATAAAGATAGGGAATATGGAACAGAAGTGATTGAACGTATTAGCAATAGTGATACTACTCGTGAGGATGCTGATTTTATTATAAGATGCACGGAAGTTATTGATGATATTATCGATAAAGTCGTCGAGGAGAAAGTAACAAATAAAAGCTAACCTACTACTATATGATAACCCTCCTCAAAAAACATCTAGCGTATAGACTACGGATCGTCTCTACATGAGCTTGTTGCTTTACGAATGAAACCATACTATATTTTATCTATCTTACGAAAATAAATTGTCATATAATAGAAATAACAGTATGAAATATACAGAAGATACAAATGAAAAAGTTTTTAATTAGTTATGCTGCAAGTCTGCTTACTTTTATTATCATATGGTTCTTAATAACATATATTTCTGATCCTAGTCATTCTTACCAGAATGATTTACCTAACATAGTTGGATTCATTATGATTCTCATCATATTTGGTAGTATACTAAATCTTGTAGTTTGTCTAATTGGAGAAGTATTATACAGGAACATAAAACAATGTAAAAAGCTTCGATTTTGAATTCCTGTATTTATAGGAATAGCTGTTATCTATATACTTATACTCTCTCTTTTACAATTACTGGGGCATATTCTTCTAGTTTGATTACACCTATTATTATGGGTTCCTTAGCTTTTTATTTAGTACGTAGAAAAATATAATAAGCTGTCCATATGGACAGCTTATTATATTTTTTGCTTAGTGTATATTTTTGTTAAAATATAGAAAAATCCATTTGGACAGCTTATTATATTTTTTGCTTAGTGTATATTTTTGTTAAAATATAGGAGGCGCCTTGTGTCATCAACTTAAGAAAACAAGTTCTCCTAAAAAACGATAAAAACAAACTTCGGTGCTATAAAAACACAAAATTTCCATTTAGGGGTACTTTAATATCTTAGCTTGATGGGCATGTGGCGCGGGCCCACTTTAAAGAAAAGACATCCTAAGGTGTCTTCCTCCGACTTGAACCACTTTAATTTTATGATTTATATCCAAATATTAATTTATTATGTTAAAAAATATTATGCATTTATTATTTCATCTGATTGTTTGTTTTTCATAACAAAGTAATTGTGACCTACTTTAATTACTCATTTCATTTGCGATGGTTTAATATGGTCTAGCTATAGATACCATCATATTGTTCAATTGGATTCATAATTTCTTCAAATTCTTTCATACCCCAGTATCTTCCCTTGGTAGGGGAGAACATCCAAGAGGTTTCTGGACGGTTTCTTTCACCTTTTAAATTTAACAACAGCGTTATTTGAATAGAAAATGGCAGCTGAAAATTTAAGGCTGAATCAGCTGCCAATTGAGTAGTTATTAAATCTTATTATTAAGTTTTTAATTTGAATTTTTTCTCTTATTTCGTGAAGAAATTATCCCGAAAATTGCACCAGACATTGCACCGATTAAAGTTGGTAAGAGTATACTCCATGCTGCAAATGACATAATTATACCTCCTAATAATAAAATGTTACAACTATATACTTTATTATATATTGATTTAATAATATTATGTAAGGAAATCAAATAAAATAGTTATTTTATAGCAATGCGAGAAGAGCACACAGCAAACGTGTACGCATAACAATCTAAATTATTTTAAAGACCATGATATATCATCAAGGGTTTTATAAAAATAACTATACATACGGAAAAAGAGATACTTTGGATTGAATTTTTGTTTCCAGTTCATAATAATCACCTCTCATACAAATATTTTAATTATATTATATAGTTATTAATTTGAATGTTAAGAAAAAATGATAAAAATTAAGGTGAATTTAAACAAATTAGTTATAAAAAAAAGACCTCTTACGGAAAGATAAGAGGTCATCAAAAAATGTTGTATTTGAAACACGTGATGTTTCATAAATTATTATAACACAATCGTTATATTACGTATAATAAATATTTTATTTGTGAAAAGAATAAAGGTGTATAAAGTCGTTAGTTTAATACATGATATATAAACAAAGAAGAGCCTGATATGGCCCTCAGGCTCTTCCCTCAATAGCAAAGAGTAAGTCTTTTAATTACTCTTTGATCATATAATAAAAGATTGTTAACAAAAATCCAAGGCTCTTTATATTGAGAAATAAAGAAAAATTATTATATAGAATCTTATTTTTTTTCGTAAAAAAAAGAGCGGCTAGCAAAAGCTAACTGCTCGTTCTATAGATGATAATCTAGATGCAAGTATAGTGTTCACAGAATATTGATTTTTATTCAGGCGTAGAAGTTCCTCTTTAACAGAAAAGGCTAGAATTTCTCCTAACACTCAAGAGACAAATCGGTATAGAAGGGCTAACTTTAATAAAAAAGCAGTTAGCTTGTGCTAGGATGCTTTGATATTTAATGGAGTTCTAGTTATGCAATTTAGATAAAGATACTACCTACTAGGAATAAAGCTCCAAGCAAAATTAGAGAATCAACTAAAATCAAGAACTGGTTTTTCTGTGTTTTTTTTAATTCTTTTATTAAGCTAAAAACTGCACTCAATCCGAAACAAATATATAACAAAATCAGTATTGTTTCTGGCATAATTAACACTCCTTATATATTGATAGATTAATTATATAAGGAAAATCATTTGTATGTAAGTTTTTAACCAAATCCTTATTTAAATGAAGAAGCCTTAGAATTAGGAGTCTAGGGCTTCAAGTCATGGTATATCTAACACGACATTATAAAAAAAGAACGTAATGAAGATAACACATGATGGTTCATAAATGTATTAAAAAAGTATTTTTGTACATCAAGGTAGTCAGCACAATTAACTAACGACTTGTTGAAAAAAATAAGCCTCGTAGAAAATGTTACATAGCTTCATAAGATTGAGCCACGTCGTACTCACAAGAGATTTTAACATGGATTTAGTGATGAATAAATGGTGAATTTGTTCAATTGATTAGGGCTATTATCGTGAACTACTCGCCACTTAGCAAAGCTTGAAGTGGGAGGTTCTCAGTTCCACGACGAAAGTAACCTTTCGTCTCCCTGAGCGTTACTTCGGGGTGTTCCACCCCTAGATGTCCAACGCATGGACGCTCTTTTGGTACGGTTGATATTTTACGCAGGAACCGAATGGCTTCGTGTTCGCACTCTATTTTCTTCCTGCAACCTTCTATATCAAGTTATCAAAGAACTTCATATAGCTAGCTTATCAAAAGTTTTTGGCTATGCCAAACCGAAATTCATCTCCCACCTATCGTTGGGCTAAGCCCTTCACACGCTTGAGGAAGGAGAATTCTTTCGGGGAATACGTTAAATAAAAAGGCTATTTTCATAAAAAATTTCATTTTTTTTAGTTTAATACCAAAAAAGAGCACTTAATAAAGTGCTCTTGTGACGAGATCCATTTTGTAGCCACTATTTTATAAAGAAAGGAACGCGAAATATTATATGCGCTTCTTGTCAATTGAGTGTATTTTTACAAACAAAGAGCAGTCAGCAAAAGCTAACTACTCGGTTCTCCAAGGGGGAACAAGGAGAAAATCTAATGTCATATACATTATTAACGAAATATTGAGTTTTATTCACGGGAGATTATATTTTACAAATTAGATTATGATAGTCGTAATTCTCCATATTGACCAGAAAAGAACTAAAAATTCTAGTATTATTCCAAGGGTTCTTTTCTTAGTTTTTTGAAATTCTTTTATCAAATAGCCAACAGCACTAATTGCTAAAAGAATAAGAAGAATAAGTTCGAGTGTAACTGGCATTTTATCTGCTCCTAAAAAATATATTTTATATATAACAATTATAAGATATTTATTGATCTTTAGTAGGAAAAATTTTAAAAAATAATCTTTTTGTCATAAACAAAAAGGTGGTTGTTTCTGGAACCACCTTTCAGTAAAATAAAGCACTTTTTCAGAAATAAAATATGTATGATTCCTGAAAAAATTATAGGTTTTAATCCCATTTTTATAATTCAAGTGACGAGCTTAATTTATAAAAAAGGAATGAATATAATGTATGAAAGCTTGTCAATAATGGTCACGAATAAAAGAGAAACTAGCAAAAGCTAACTTCACAATACAAGGTTATAAAAAGAAAACTACTTCAAAAGAGTTGTGGCATACAGCCTACATACAGTATTGACGGGGAATTTATTTAAAATTCAAGTTACCTAAAGTAAAAATCCCTACAGATACAATGGCTGTACCTCATGCAGAACTTAGAAAATCTCTCCAGTGCAATGTATTTAAAGGGGGATCTGTTAAATCCATAATTATGAAAATAGCGATAAGTTCTATGTACATGCCCTTTGACAACCGCATATCAAGAGGATTAGTACACCCTATAAGTGAAACGTTTTTATGCGATAATGTCACGGTAACGTATAACGCATAGCTAATATGAGCTGAAAAATTACATGATGCGGTGGCTTGGAGAAGGTTGTAAGTGATTTTGCCCTTTGAAGAGGAACTTCTTCCGGTTTTTATTTTTCGCGCTCTATTAGATAGGTTAACTATGAGCAAGTTTATAAAACATATTTTTTGAATTATTTAATACAAATATATATAATTATATCGATGTTAATATATTAACTAGTTAAAAATGGGGAAAGAAAAATGAAAATTAAATTTGATGTGGTTAAAGATGAAAATTTTGATTTTACTTTATTAGAAACAAAATTACTGAAAACTTTTAAAGAAGTGGATAATGTTGCAATAGTTGAAAAGGTCGAAGATAAAATTTTTGAAAAAGACGATGTGAAAACCCATTTAGAGGAGATCACTATTAATGTTACAGGAAAGAATATCGGATATAGATCAGTTTCAGCTAGTATATTTATTGTTTTAGAAAGTCTCTCAATGAAGTTATTCAATATTAATATTAGTATACATTAAGTATCCAATACGGATGCTTTTTTCTTTGTTATGTAGAAATCACACATTAAACATATATTTATACGCTTTGTTCCTACACGTTAAGGAATAGTAATAAGTAATAAAAGATGATACCGTATAAAAACAAAAAGAACCCTAAAATGGGGAGATTTTAATATATCTTGGTTTATTTAGAAGGAAAAACATAAATTGTTATATGTTAAACGATAATATGAACAAAATGGATACTCGGATTAAAGGATATCTATATAAATAGGTAGAATCTAGTTATTTGGTTCACATTTTAATCCAAGGGGTACAAATTCGATGCGACGTGAAAAGGATTTGTTGAAACAATGGAAAGCGGATTTGCAAGCTATTCAAGAAGAGAAAAGGCTGAAGAAGAAGGCTAAGAAAAAGAATAAAAAATATAGCATTCCTGGTAATACAGCTGACTTCATGGATAGCAAGAATACTTATCGTAAAGAGAATGGGGTATGGAAGCAAAGAAATAAATAGTGTGAAGATAAATAAGTTTGATTAAGTTTATAGCAATTATTGTAGGCGCTTCCATGATCTGGGCGGCGTCTTGTTCATTGTTAAGAAAAGATAAGGGGAAAATAAAAAAAGAGAGCTAATGCCCTCTTTTTTAGCGGTACTTTAATTAATCGCAGATTGGTATTCCGAGCACTCTTAAAGCTAATGCTACTTGGAGAGAAATCTCTAATCTAGCAATTTCGATACCAGCGACTGAGAGAACTAAAAAAGGTTGTCCGTTTACAAACACAACGCAACTATCCATGGTTACGCCTCCTTTCTAGCAATCTAATATAGTATATGAATGAAACGATAATATGTAATAGTCAGATTAGCGAATTTAATAAAATTAATAGATTAGCCCATTTAAACAAATGTACACACCGAAAGAGAAAGGTTCTTTTTGTATGTCTAAAAGTTAGCCTGAAATAGCATATATATAAATGATAACTTTTAGATAGTATCAAGGGGAGAATTAGTGGGATTGGTGGGATATGCACGAGCTATTATAAGAGAGCAAGATTTAGGATTGTAATTTGAAACGGTAGAAACATATGGTAGTACAAAAATATTTACTGAAAAGTGGAAAGGAGTGGATTAAGGAAACATAAAGTTGTTGAAATTTTTGTATGAATTTATTAACATGGAACTATATTTATTGTTTATTTGATTCCGTTTATTCCCACACCTTATGCGTTGTGGTTGAGTTGTAGAAGCAAGTTATGTCTTGTTTTAATTATGAAAGGGCTTCTTTGAGCCGATTAGTGTATATAAAGCTTATTTAATTAGCTGTGCACATTTTTAATCGACTTGAAGAATCCCTTTTTGTGTTGTTTTAAAGTCTGTTTGACTGGTAAAACCCATTATTACATTAGGCAAAAATTATTATTTAGGGAGGTATAAAATGAATACTAGTTTTGAGGTATCTATACTTTGATACAACAATCAAATTAGATAAAAAGAGAATCAAAAAATATTAGTCTACAAATCAAGAGATATTTGCTAGAGCATTTGAAGTATATATAGCATCCGCTTTGCTAGAACAAGAACATAAAAACGATTATTTAGTTTGTGATATTTATTCTTTTGTATATATCTGTTAGGAGAACAAAGAAAGCATCTAAATAGAAGTATAAGGAGTTTAATGGAGTTAGTTGTTCTATACATAATAAACAATATATAAGGGGTGGGGGATTATGCATTATAACATTCAAAAAGGACAGTTCCGTTTAACAAGTGCTTATCCAAGAGGTAGCTGGTGGGAGTTTTATCGTGTTCCGTGTCCAATTTGTCATGATACAGGCAATTGCATGCTGCATGTTTCGCAAGAGAAAGTAGCGTGTACGCGTGTAGAAAGTAAATGGATCTATGGAAAAAACACGGGCAATCCAAGCTACATTCACTACATAAATGGAAAAGATAAGTATCAATTGCCTGAGGTGGATGAAGTTCGGATCCATAATAAGAAAAGCAATGAGGAATTAAATGTGTTTAATCGTAAGTTAATGGATTTCATACCATTGCAAGAGCATCATCATGCACATTTAATAAGAGATAGAAAAATGAGCGAGGAACAAATACAAGTACGTCAATATCGTTCTTTCTTAAAGCAACAAATTGTGTTAGAAGAGGATAATACGTATACGACCGTTTGGGAGAAACTATTTGAACAGATTGGGAGAAAAAGTTGCTGGCAGGGCATTCCGGGATTTTATGAGATGAAGAAAGGTCTGCTTTCTCTTCGTTTGATGTCAGGCTTCCCTGGTATATTGATTCCTTTTCGAAACCAGTATAATCAAATTGTTGGATGGCAGGTTCGTGTGGATGAAGTGAAAAACTCAGTTCATGTGAAATCGGCACCTACTGGAGTTCAAGCGGAATTAATTGAACAACCTAATATTGTAAAGATAACTAAGAATGGTGATTGTATCTTTGAAGGCGAACTAGAAGTGAGCAAAAAGGTAGAAATTCCATCTCAAGAGGAACGAATTGTTGTAAAGATTCATAAAGGGCAAAAATATTTATGGATCTCATCAGCAAACAAAAATCAAGGAACTGGTGCAGGAGGTAGTGAAAATCCACTTCCTGTACATGTAGCCGTACCGAGTTCTCATTTGAAACATTGGAATTCTGGTACACTTCATCAAACTAAATCAGTAATTATCACAGAAGGAACTATGAAAGCTGATTTGATTGCTGATTTGCTTCTAGAGAGATTTAATAAAGAGGAGATTTCTGAAATAGGAACAACGGTTCTTGCGATTCCTGGTGTAAATGCTTGGCGAATTGCTATGCCTGTATTAAAGGATATGGGTGTAGAAAATGTCTATTTAGCGTTTGATGCCGATTTAGTAGAGAATAAAAAAGTAAGAAAAGCTCTAATAGACTTTGCAACAGAGTTAAAAAAAGAGGGCTATAACGTAATCATAGCTGCATGGAACCCAGCACAAGGTAAGGGGCTGGATGATACAATGCAAGCGGGATTTAAACCTGTATTTCAGAGACTATACGAGTCATAAATTAGGTTGATATTTTCATAAATAGGTAGATTGAAAGAGATAGAGTTTGCAATTCTATCTTTTTCTTATATCCAATTACTACAGAGGGTTTAAATTAACAAAAAGAAAGGTAGAAGAGAATATGAATACATCTATGAAAAAAAATCTAGTAAATTTACGGGTTGATTTTGCTTTCAAGCGCTTGTTTGGAGTAGAGGGAAACGAAGATATACTCATTGGTTTTCTTAATGCGGTATTACAATCCTCTTTAGATGAGGAAATCATTTCTTTGCATTTAGATGATCCACATCTTCCTAGGGAGCAAAAAGATGATAAATTGTCTATTTTAGATTTGCGTGCTACCTTAAACAATGGTATAAAATTAAATATAGAGATACAGGTTCGCGACAAAAAAGACATGATTGAGCGATCTTTGTTCTACTGGGCTGGCATGTATTATTCCCAAATGACTCAGGGGATGAAGTACACAGAATTAAGACCAACCATTTGTATTAATATAGTGGATTATATTCTGTTTCCAGAAGAAGAAGACTTTCATAATGTCGGTGTAGTCATGAACAAAAAATCAGAGCATGTAATTTCAGAGAATATGCAATTGCACTTTCTTGAGATTCCAAAAGTAATTCGAGAATGGCAAGAAAATCGAATGGATCCATGGGATGATATATTAGCACGTTGGCTATTACTATTTCCTGCATATGAAGATGAGAAATTAACAACAATCCTGGAGGGAATCGCGATGGAAAAAGATCCAGTTTTGAAAAAGGCAATAGAGGATTGGGAGCGTTTAAGTAGTGATAAGGACTTTTTACGCTTATATGAGGCGAGAGAGAAGGCAATTAAAGATAGAATATCAGAAATAGAGACGGCAGAAGAGAAAGCAGCGAAAAAAGCAGCAAAAAAAGCTGCAACAGAAGCTAGAACAGCCACTAAAATAGAGATGATTCGCAATTTAATTAAAGTTGGTGTACCTATAGAGAAGATATCAGAAGCTACTGAATTAAGTGTGGAAGAGGTTAATGAAATTTTAAAAAATAAAGAATAGATATAAGGGGTAAAAAACAGGTAATTGTTATTACAAACAATTACCTGTTTTTTTATCATTTTAGCCAAGAAAACTCCGTCCTCAAGGAACGCGAAGTGAGTAGGTGGGAGATGAATTGGCTTCGAACAAGGGATGGCAGGAAGCCATCTTAATTGTTCAACATACAGAAAGTGTTACTTCACTATTCATCGAATATATGTTTGGTGTATAATAGTCATATACCGAAATGGAGGTGAATCAAATGATAATTAATAAAGCCTTTAAGTTTCGTATCTATCCAAATCAAGCACAAGCAATTCTAATTAATAAAACGATAGGTTGTATCATTTCCTATCCCTATGGAATCACGCATATAAAGAAACTGGAAAAGGTTTAACATATGGTACATGCTCTGCCAAACTTCCTGCCATGAAGAAAGAGTTTGTTTGGCTCAAAGAAGTGGATAGTATTGCGATTCAGTCGTCTGTTCGCAACCTTGCGGATGCGTATACACGCTTTTTCAAAAAACAAAATAGTGCCCCGCGTTTCAAATCCAAGAAGAACAACGTACAATCTTATGCCACAAAACAAACAAATGAAAACATTGCCGTTGTAGGGAACAAAATAAAGTTGCCGAAACTAGGCCTTGTTCGATTTGCCAAAAGTCGTGAAATAACGGGACGTATTGTAAATGCGACTGTTAGACGGAACCCTTCTGGTAGATATTTTGTGTCACTATTAGTTGAAACAGAAGTACAAGAACTTCCGAAAACACATTCTTACATTGGAATAGATGTAGGACTAAAGGATTTCGCTATTTTGTCAGATGGAACACCCTATAAAAATCCGAAGTTTTTCCGATCATTAGAAGATAAGTTGGCGAAAGCACAGCGTGTTCTTTCTAGAAGAATGAAAGGATCTTCTCGCTGGAACAAACAACGAGTAAAGTTAGCTAGAATTCATGAATACATATCAAATGCTAGAAAAGATTACTTGGACAAAATTTCAACTGAAATCATCAAAAACCACGATGTGATCGGTATAGAGGACTTGCAAGTATCGAATATGTTAAAGAATCATAAGTTAGCAAAAGCAATTAGTGAAGTATGTTGGTCACAGTTTCGAACCATGTTGGAATATAAAGCAAAATGGTATGGCAAACAAGTCATTGTCGTATCGAAAACATTTGCTTCCAGCCAATTATGTTCTTGTTGTGGATATCAAAACAAAGACGTTAAAAATTTAAACCTACGTGAATGGGACTGTCCTTCTTGTCGTATACATCATGATAGGGATATTAACGCAAGTATCAATCTAAAGAATGAAGCGATAAGGCTTCTAACCGCAAGGACTGCGGGGTTAGCCTAATCAATTAGAGTTCGATAGAACTCTTTACTTAGGAATCCTCCACCTCTAAACGAAGTGAAAGTGGAGGTAGTTCAATCTTTTTGATTGTTGCCCATTTTGTGATTTTAATTATATTTTTTCTTGTTTTAGAATTCTCTCTAAAATATAACAGGATTTATATATTAAGAAATAATTATATAAATTAAGGTGGATTTAAACAAAATCCTTATTTAAATGAAGAAGCCCTAGGATTAGGGGTCTAGGGCTTCAAGTCATGGTATATCTCACACGACATTATAAAAAGAAAAGAACGTACTGAAGATAACATATGAATGTTTCATAAATGTATCAAAAAAGTGATTTTATAAATTAAAGTACTCAGCATACTTAACTAACGGCTTGTTGAAAAAAAGAAGCCCCGCAGTGTTACAGGGCTTCATAAGACTGAGTTATGTCGTACTCACAGGTGATTTTAACATGGATTTAGCGGTAAATAAATTGGTAAATGTGTCCAAGTAGTCTTAAACTATTATTAAAAAACAAAAACGCTTTTTGGTAAGCATATGTAAAAAAGAGCACTAAATAAAGTGCTCTCGTGACGAAATTCCTTTTGTAACGACTATTTTATATAGAAAGGAACGTAGAATATTATATGGGTGTCCAGTTAAATAAGTGCCTTTTACAAATAAAAGAGCAGTTAGCAAAAGCTAACTGCTCCAATCATGGAATATGGTTAAGAAATGGGTTGTCTACAGTATTGACGGAATATTGAGTTTTATTCAGAAGAACTAATACTCTACAAATTAGATTATGATATTTGTAATTACCCATATCGCCCAGAAAACAACTAAAAATTCTATTGAAATCCAAAGTGCTTTTTTCTCAGGTTTTTTTAAACTCTTTTATTAAAGAGAAAACAGCACTAATTGCTATAAAGATGAAAAGAGCAAGTCTTATTGTATCAGGCATTTTAACCACTCCTAATTTAAATTAAATTAATTATATATAGATTTTAAAATTTTTAGATAATTATTGGTGAAAATTAAGCAAAATTTAAACAAAATTAACCTTTTGAGAGAAAGTGAGGAATAACAATGGGACTAGGAAAGCGTGGAAATGAAGTAGACTAACAGCAAGGTGAGAGTAGTCTGTTTTCTGAAATCAGGAATATAGGACATGTTAGTAATATCAGAGTCAAACAGATTGATAGGGCCATACAATACGTTTTAGATAATGACGAGGCAGTGGTTAATAAGATTTTACCACATAAATATGGGAGAATAATCTTAAAAACAGGTAATTGTTTTATACATGCAATTGCCTGTTTTTTAATTTTCTCCCAATGTAATAAATAATTCGAATAGGATATTAGTGGATATATCTTATTTAGAATTTATTGTGTTTCAAAACTTTTAAATAAGAAAAAAGGAATATATTGCACGTTTTAGTTTGTAGAATTAAAATATAAAGATATGAATTTATATTGAACTTCTTTAAGAAATCTAGCACATTAGTTTAGATGAAGTATTTAAATGTACTCAAGTATTATATTGAGGGTAAAAAATCATATAAACTTAATTTGAATGAAGGAGATAATTTATGAAACTTAAACAGAAGGTATTAGCAGGCGGTATTATGTTGGCGACAGCATTAACGCCAATGATAGATGCGCAGGCAGAAGGTAAAAGGTTTAATGATGTTCCACAAGGCCATTGGTCTTTTAATGCTATTACAGATTTAGCAAATAAAAATATTATTGCAGGTTATGGAAATGGTATTTTTGGTTTTGGTGATAATATAACTCGTGGTCAAGTAGCTAGAATGATTTATGCCTACTTGAAACCTGCAGATGGCCCTAATATTAAAAATCCGTTTACTGATGTCAAAGGGCATATGTTTGAAAAAGAAATTTTATATCTTACTAAAGTTGGTATTATGAGTGGCTATGGTGATGGAAAATTTGGACCTGATAATATCTTAACACGTGAGCAGTTAGCTGCTGTGTTAACAAAAGCTTTTAATTTAAAAGCAACAGCAACTACTACTTTTAAAGATGTGGAAAAAAACTATTGGGCTACGAATGCTATCAGTGCATTACAAGAAAATAAAATTGCTGCTGGTTCAGGGAACAATATGTTTGAGCCAAAAATGGTTGTAACACGTGAGCAATATGCGCAATTTTTATACAATGCAATTAATATGAAAGAGAAACCAACAACAGAACCAGATAAACCAGAAAAAGATAAAAACGATGGTACGACAACAAACCCTGTAGATCTACTGCCCCCTACTCTAAAGAAGATAGAGATAGAAAAACAAACATATAAAGCAGGAGAGACGGTACAAGTAAGTATAGAGGCAGAAGATGATGTATCAGGTGTTCGTTATGCTTATGTAGCAATAAAAGGAGCTACAGGGGAAGAGAAAGAAGTAGCGGCAGCTTATAATGAAAAAAGTAATAAGTGGATTGCTGATATTCCATTAAGTTCATATGCTAATCCTGGAGAATATATGGTGAAAACAGTTATATTATATGACAATGCTAATCATGCTAAAGTATACAGGGGTGGACAAGATTTTAATATTCATTTTAATGTTGAAAATGATACAGTAGCAGATCAATTCCCCCCTACTCTAAAGAAGATAGAGATAGAAAAACAAACATATAAAGCAGGAGAGACGGTACAAGTAAGTATAGAGGCAGAAGATGATGTATCAGGTGTTCGTTATGCTTATGTAGCAATAAAAGGAGCTACAGGGGAAGAGAAAGAAGTAGCGGCAGCTTATAATGAAAAAAGTAATAAG
>NZ_QORY01000031.1:375-94833 GCF_008368755.1 Bacillus sp. AR2-1 | reverse complement strand
AGGGGATCTTCTTACTCCTATTTCAAACTACTCACAATCTCCACAAAGATCACTTCAAACGCATGCGCTCCTGCATCAAGATATCTTCATCTTGGCCATACGACCACGATTACTTTAACAAATATGCCCACTAGAACCTTACCTATTATTTAATTGACTCTACTTGTTTTTCTAATTCTCTTCCAAGGAATTTAGCAAGCTCAAGCATACCAAATTGATTCGCTACAGACTCTGCGTCAGAATTATAGTTTGTATTTGTATTAATATCATACGTATAAATTGTTCCATCCGCACTACGAATAAATTCAATACCAGCGACAGTTATTTCATTTTCTTTCAAAAACTCTTTGTATTGTTCAATAATTGGCTCTTGGAAGTCTGATATAATTTCAAATTTTGTTGACGACTCTTTCTTACTCTCTTCTCCTACTGGGCAGAAAGCATCTTGAATAGAGCATGCATCTGCTGGACAAAGCTCAAATCCTTCTGATGTATCTACTTTAACCGCATATACAAACTGGCCGCCTACAAACTCACAACGTGTAATATATGGCTCTGGTGCTTCGATGTACTGCTGGATTAAAGTAATTCCATCAATAGGCTCTTCAAACACCGGACTATCCAAATATTGTTCTAAAGCATCAATGGAATGAAATAGTTGAACACCAAGACCTTTACCTGCACGGTTATGCTTTGTAATGAACGGTACTTCTCCTAACTCCTTTGCTGCTTTTACTATATGATCACGGCCAACAGCACCAATTGTTTTCGGCACTTGTATCCCAAATTTTCTTAATGCTGCATATTGATTCAATTTACTTACTTCAAGGCGTAATGCACGAGACCCATTAAATACTGTGCGCCCGTATCCCTCTAGCCAAGCAAGAACCCCTTCAGTTAATTCAGGTGCATATCGATGACCTCTCGTATGTGAAGAAGCACTCATGCGGCTATAAAAAACACCTTTTGGAGGTTCTTGTTCTAACGAAAGTGTTCCTTCATTTAAAAGCCATTCCTCATACGGTAACTCCAGTTCTTCCAACCTTTTCACTAAATGATTCGTCCATTCCTTATTCTCATGTAATATGTAAATTTTACTCATTTGTAATCAATTCCTTTCTTTTCGCTTCAACTACTGGCATCACTTTTTCAGAAAATCGTTTCATCTCTTCAAGCTGTGGTGAAAATTGTAAAAGTAATAATGTAACACCCACTTTTTCAAAAGCAAGTATCCTTTCTGCAATTTGTTCTGGTGTTCCGATTAAATTAGGACGTAACCCGCGATTCGATACGGAATAATCATTGAGCTTCACTTGCTGTTCCAACTGCGATTTACTCACAAAATCTTGGTAACCCGCGTAACCTAACGCATCATCTTTCACATCCGTTATGCGTCTCCATTCTTCTAATGCCTCTTCTTCTGTATCACGACAAATAACGTAAGCCGCGAGCCCGAATGACTGCAATGGCTCCTCTGTAACTTTCTTTCTACGATTCTTCATATCTTCTATTTTCACAGATACTTCTTCCACTGTTCCACCATGCATTACATATGCATCCGCGTAATTTACAATGACCTCTTTTCCTCGCTCACTCTCACCACCTGCATAAAGCTTAATGCCTTGTTTCTGCACAGGTTTTGGACTTAAATGCGTATGATGCAGCTCATAAAAGTTCCCCTTATAAGAAAACTCTTCTTCTTTCCAAAGGCACTTCAAAACTGTTACAAATTCTTCTGTGCGATCATACCTTTCATCATGTGCGGTAAATACTCCGCCGTACTGTCTCGCTTCTTCTTCCCACCATGCTGAAACTACATTCAATGTAAAACGGCCATTACTTAATTGATCGATATTTGCTGCCATTTTCGCTGTAACAGCTGGATTGTGGAATCCAGGTCTGACAGCTGTCATAATCTCTAATCTATCCGTCACTGCTGCAAGTGCTGCCGCAGTTGTCCACGCTTCTAAACTTGGTGCTGACACACCTTTTATATCATTTAAGTTTAATTCTGCAATAAGTGTTGTTGAAAAACCTAATTGTTCTGCCGCTTGCGCTGTTTGTTTTGCATACTCAAACGTAGGCGGCATAGATTCATCATCTACATTTCGAAGCCATCCCCCAAAAATCGGTAACCAAAAACCATACTCCACTACCTATTCCCCCTTTATCTTTTAGCCATAAAAAAAGCTACTCTTATCGAAATAAGAGTAGCCTTCTTGACTAAGTGAACCGCTCTTATCTTTCAGGTGTTTTTTCACCTGCAGGATTTGGCACCTTTCGTCTAAAACGAGGTTGCCGAAGTTTCATAGGGCCCGTCCCTCCACTTCTCAGCATAAGAATTGTTTGATTTTCATTTATTATAATCATCAGAATAATAAAAATCAATCCTTTAATACTTATTTTTCCGATAAACATTAAATGATATATGAAATCATATTGTTATAGAGAATTATTATGTTGTTTTACTTACGAATATATAAAGGGCTATGTTGTATCATGTCGAAAACATCATGTATAACCAAGTTGCTTTACTTCTATCTTAAAAACACAGCAAATGAGGTGTTAGTAGCATGAAAAATAAACGATGCGAGAATTGTGGTTCTACTACATTTAAAGAAGGCAGAGTTGGCTTTGCTTATCATGCATATGTTTGTGAAGATGATTCTAGTAGGCTCTTTTCAGCAGGGAAACGTTCCAAACTATTAACTACATTTTGTTTAGAATGTGGTGAGGTGAAATCATTTAGAGTGGAGAAGCCGGAGAGATTTGAAGAATAAAATAATACTAACTACATATTATGAAGATGGTTATTAATGATGGTAACATTCAAGCATTTCGCTTACCTTTACAATTGGAATATTGGGTACTTTCATCTATAGGTGCTGCTTCACTAGGAAAAATCCGTTCCTGTGTAAAGTTGTTTTCGGAATAACAGACACGAAATTGCATGTTAAATGCAAATAAACAAGGAACCTACTAGTCGGTTCCTTGTTTATTTGGCTAAAGCAGACTCCTTTGGAAAACCCAAATAAAAGTTAAATCAACTCCTATTTAACATTTCTCTTCAAATATATGACAGTAAAGAATACATCATCACGGTGTCAGCAAGCAAAAGTGTATTCTGCATTTCTGAAAACAGTAGATGGCAGATTGTGACCCGCTGAATCTGCTAAGAAAGAATATACAAGAACATCCTTAACATCATCTTTATTTCCACTAATGATGACATCAAGAAAATCTTCTATTTGGAATTCTGGCGTAAACAACACAATCTTAGTTGTTCTGTTTGGTTCTAAAGAAACAAAAGTACGAGAGATTTCAACTAACTCATTTTGAGTCGGGAAAGAAATATTTCGACTTCTCTTAACAGTTACCGTTACATTACTAGTATGGCAGCGTGAATCATTGTTTAACATAATGTTGAGAGCAGTTGGAATAATCCCATTTTCAGAAACTGGAACTCGAAACACTCCCGTAGATTTATGAGCCATATAATCACATCCTTTCAAAATAAAATATACTTACACTATATTAGATGCAAGAATCGTTCATTTTGATAGGGACAAATTACGTGATTAATATATTTATAATAACCCTCGGTATTACTAAGACAATGATTTACAAGATTAACAAATATCGTGAGAACCAATCGGATGTATATTAAAAGGAAAAAGAATAAGGTATCTAAAAGAACCCCTATTTTGAGCCAATAATGAGACATTATGTTAATCTTATATGTATAGTTGCACAAAATTGAGAAACTTAAGGAGACAGATTAATTTTATGAGAAAATCATTCATATTACTTACTTTAATTCTAGTATTAGCCAGTGTTACGGCTGCTTGCACACAAGATAAAAAAGATAGTGCCGTTGAAAATGGTCCAATAGAAGAACCAACCGCAAAAAATGAAAATGAAAAATTAATAAATTTTGAAGAAAAAGAAGATATGAACCGCTTGGAACAAGGTATTTTATTAGTTGGTGAGAGTGTTAAGGGAGGCTATTACTTGACCGCCGTTCAAAATGCATATTTAAATGCTAGTAACGATTCCGTCGTTGTTAATGTCTCTGTAAAAAATGTAAGAGGTCAAACGATTGGACTATCAGAATTAAAATATAACCTAAAAGATGAAAAAGACGGAAAGGCCTATGAAGGAAAGGTGCTTGATCAAAACCCTTCTGATATACAAGTTAAACCAAATGAAACGGTAGAATTAAAAATAGCTTTTGAAGTACCAAGTACCGCAGATGAATATATGTTTTATATTGAAAGCTCTTTAGATCCTCTAGGAGCACGCTGGAAAATCGATAAGTTGCAATCACAAAAAAGCTAAGTCTCAAATACGCAAAAAGCACTGAAAAATTTGATATAGATACAAATGAAGAATATATAAAAGTCCCTCCACCTTAAGGCAAAGGGACTTTCTAATTCCTATTTCAAACTACCCGCAATCTCAGTAAAGATAACCCCAAGTGCATGTGCACCTGCATCTGGATAGCCTAAGCTTCTTTCACCAACTGTACCGGCGCGGCCCATGCGAGCTACGATTTCTTTCGTATACTCTGCTCCTTTAACCGCTGCTTCTGCGCCTTTTTCAAAGGCAGTTTTCATGTCTTCTTCGTTTGAAGCGCTAGCTAACCAAGAGTCTACACATGGAGCAAGTGCATCAACAAGTGTTTTGTCACCAACTACTGCTCCTCTACCGAATGATCTTTCACCGATAGATTGTATACCTTGCAGCGCTGCTTGTAACATTTCAGCGAATTCTTTCACTGTTAGCTCACGCTTCTCGCCTGCTGCTTTACTAGCTGCTCGGAATGCACCGCCCCAAATTGGACCAGATGCGCCGCCGCAATGTTCCATAATAATCATTGAGCAACCGTCAAGGAACGATCCGATTGTTACGTTCTCTTGATCTACGATAGAATGCCACTCACGTTTTAATTGCTTAAATCCTTTTGCCACACTCATTCCGAAGTCGCCATCACCCGCATGTGTATCTAACTCACAGAACGGTACTTCGTTTTTAATAATAACGTCACTCATTTTATCAACGAGATAGATCATGTTGTTTAATGTAATGACATTATCTTTTATAATAGCGTGCTCTTCCGCTGTTTCTATTTCGAAGGAAACTTCTTTCTCTTCTACATCTTCAAGTACATTCACGTACTCTACACTTTCAACTGGTCCATCTACTTTAAACGCAGGTGTATTACACTCTTTCGATAGTAATGTTTTTAACTCATCGTCTAGTTTCATTACTGTTAAAGACATACCAGCCATATCGATACTCGTCATATAGTTTCCGACAAATACTCTATTAATTTTAATGTTTCTAGCAGCTAATTCTCTCGTCACTGCGTTGTTAAATAAGTAAAGTTCTTGTAGTGGTGTTCCGCCAAAACCGTTAACTAGAAGTGCGATTTCCTCGCCATCTTTTACTCCTAAATCTTTTATTAAATCATTTGTCATACGGTTAGCTAATTCATCAGCTGACATCGTTTTTTCACGCTTAATTCCTGGTTCACCGTGAATACCTACGCCGTATTCCATTTCATCTTCCGCAAGTGTGAAAGTAGGTGATCCGCTCGCTGGAACTGTACAAGAAGTTAATGCTAAACCGATTGTACGCACGTTAGCCGCTGCTTTTTCCGCTACAGCTTTCACCGCTCCTAAATCCATACCTGCTTCCGCTGCTGCGCCGGCAATTTTATGAACGAGAATAACCCCCGCAACGCCGCGGCGTCCTACTGTATACAAACTATCTTCTACCGCAATATCATCGTCCACTTTTACGTAATCTACTTCAATTCCATCTTCCGTCGCTAAATGCGCTCCGTTTTTGAAATTCATAATATCGCCGCTGTAATTTTTAATAATTAATAACGTACCTTTTTTACTCGCTGTCTCTTTAATTGCTTGATATACCTGAATTTGTGAAGGCGAAGCAAACACATCTCCGCACACTGCCGCATCTAACATTCCTTTTCCGACTAATCCTGCATGCGCTGGCTCATGACCACTACCGCCGCCACTAATTAACGTTACTTTATTTTCGTTCATTTCTTTCTTCTTAATTACTTTATATTTTTTCAAAAGCTCAAGCTCTGGATGAGCCATAACCATTCCGTTGCACATTTCCATTACTAATGTTTCTGGTTTGTTTATAATCTTTTTCATTGTGCTTCTCCCTCAATTCCTTTAATATATTGTGATATATTTGAAATCTTCTTCTTACTATCCATGTTAAAATGAAAGCGTTTTATAGTAAACGGACAAAATGGACAATCTGTCTAAAGACACCGCTCTCATTTATGGGTAGGATTTTCATATTATTAACATTCTAGGGATGATTGAGATGACCTCTTCTATAATTTCTAAAAAGATAATCGCGAATTCATTGAAGTATTTAATGGAAACAGAGTCGTTTCATAAAATATCAGTGAGCGATATTATGTTACACTGTCAAATGCGTAGGCAAACTTTTTATTATCATTTTAAAGATAAATTTGAACTATTAAGCTGGATTTATAGAGAAGAAACGAAAGAAAACATTATCGACTTTCTCGACTATGAAACGTGGGAAAATATTTTCGATTTATTATTTGATTACTTTTACGAAAATCAAAAATTTTACCGAAATGCTTTTAAAGTCATTGAGCAAAACTCGTTTAATCACTATTTATTTGAGCATACGAAAAACTTATATATGAAGATTATTGATGAACTATCTATGAGCTGTGGATTCAGCCTTTCTGATGAGACAAAAAATACGATTGCCTCCTTTTATAGTCACGGCTTCGTTGGAACGATAAAAGATTGGATTGAAAGCAAATGCGAAGTAGATCCTTCCATTATGTCTTCTCTCATGAAAAATATGATAAACAATCAATTACTACTATTACTGGAACAATCAGCAAAGTAATTAAAGGGTGGCAAAAGCAATGAAAAAGATTATGAATGATGTACAAAATATCGTTCAAGATATGATGCATGGCTTTTATTTTGAACATAACGAAAAAGTAAATTACGATGAAACAAATAACATCATTTATGTAAAAGATATAGAAAAACTGACGCAAAACGTTGTTATCATAAGCGGCGGTGGTAGCGGACATGAACCTGCTGATATTGGTTATGTAGGAAAAGGTATGCTTACGGCGGCAGTAAACGGCAGTATTTTCACTCCGCCTACAGTGGAACAAATTATTGCAGCAACTCGCCTCATGCCAAAAAATAAGAATATTTTATTCATCATCAAAAACTTTAAAGATGACGTAGCAAATTTTCTAGCAGCAGAACAAATCGCAAAAGAAGAAGGAAGACAAATTGACCATATCATCGTAAATGACGACGTTTCAATTGAAGATGATGCTTCGTTTAATAAAAGAAGACGCGGCGTCGCTGGTACTGTTTTCGTTCAAAAAATACTTGGTGCGGCTGCTGAGAGCGGACATTCTTTAGAAGAACTAACAACACTTGGCCGTTCTATCACCGAAAACTTACACACATTAGGAGTCGCACTTTCACCTGCCAATGATCCCATGCAGGGAAAAGCTTCGTTCTCATTAAACGACGATGAAGTCTTTTACGGAGTCGGCATTCACGGCGAAAAAGGTTACCGTAAAGAAGCACTATCCTCTTCTGAAATATTAGCGATCGAACTAATGAACAAACTAAAAAGCATTTACCGCTGGAGAAAAGGCGACAACTTCGCCATCCTCATTAACGGATTAGGCGCAACTCCACTAATGGAACAATACATTTTCGCAAATGACATTCGCCGTTTATGTGAGCTGGAAGGATTACAGATTACATTCGTAAAAGTTGGTACGCTGCTAACTTCTTTAGATATGAAAGGTGTTTCGCTCAGTTTGCTTAAGGTAGAGGATTCGGATTGGGTGAAGTGGTTGAAAGAAAGTACGGAAACTGCTAGTTGGTAATACAAATAGGATGGCTTCAATTGGCCATCCTATTTTTGTACGTAATTCAGCTATTAAAAAATTCAATTACTGAAGAATTCTGCCCTCAATATTACAGCAAATTTACATTAAAAATGTAAATCCTCATTTCCTTCGTATTTTCCTTTATTAAGTCTTTTTCTTATGAATAATTCTGCAACAATTAAATTAGGTACCCACGCTAACCAAGCAATAATAGCGTAACTAAGTTCAAACCGCTCTATTTCAAATAGAACGATAAACAACGGTAGCCAAATTCTTAATGTAACTGCTCCAAAGGTTAAAGAATAATTTCTAATCATCCAATTCCGATGGTCTTTAATTTTTTTATTCTTAACTCTATGTAACGCTTGATATGCTGATGTTAGCCAAAATACGGATAACAAACCGAAACCTAACTTCGCTACCAACCCTCCCGTAGCATAAAAGGATAAATATAGTCCAGAAACGCCTCCTAATAATATACCAACCATATAGATTCTCCCAACTATTCGATGACGGTTGATATTCCTTTCTCTAAATTTAGTCGATAATGTAAAAGGACCAATTACTAATGCTACTATACTAGTTGTAATATGGATAAATAGCATCATATACCAGAATTCACTTAATTTAGATCCAAACATAAGCTTCGCTTTTACAAGTCCTGTTTGAAATCCATCCATAATAAAATATTGGACAACAACATAACCAGATACTAAAAGAGCAAAAAAAGTAAATACAAACCAAATTTTCCTGTTCAAATTTTACTGCCTCCTTATTACATTAAGGAATTAGATTATACATTACTGTTCATTCTAGAGAAAAATAGAAAAGCCTTCTTCATACATAAAAACCCTCACGTATATCGTTCTATACTTGAGGGTTTACTCATCTATTCCTTCTCATCTCTCATTTTCTTACATCAATAGTCAGCTCATCTGTAATCTGCTCAAGATGGAAAAATCTTTTTATATAATGGATATGTGACCATTTCTCTTCCCCACCAATAATAAATAATTCTTGCGCATCATACATAAATGAAAAACTTGGATAGAAACTGTCAGCCTTTATTTCAATCTCACCAGTACGATTACTGATCATCTTACAGTCTGCTGAATAGCTTAATAACGTATAGAGAGAATCTTGTGCTGATTGGAAGAAATACTAGAATCATTGTATAAACGTGATAGCACAAGAGCATAATCACCTCACTAAAGGATGACAGGTCTTCCAAATAAAGCTGGATGATAAATTAACATCGCACCTACAAATGAACACACTAAACAAAAAACGGCCTCGTATTTTATGACTAGAGAAGCGTTGGCATCAAGCTGTTTTCCCTCTCTTTTCAATATCAATTTAAATAACGCTGTATATAATACTTTATATAATACATACCCAATAATTGCCCCAAGGATATTCGTAAATACATCATCAATATCTGTAATTCTATTATTTAGTAATTGATTTAACTCAATTGCCAATGAAAAAAAGAATCCCGCACATACGGTGTTTTTCATTTTTCTAAACTGCGGCCAAATAGTCGGTAATAAAAAACCTAATGGCATAAACAGTACAATGTTCAAAAGATACGTAGTACTACCTGCCGTATCAAATAGAGTCAAGTTGATTTGACTTACACGAATCCACGTTTCATATCTACTTATATCCCATACAGTCGCGATCTGCGTCACCCTATACACTAGCGAAAGGTAGAATAGAAAAACATACACCCACAAAAAATGCAGAATAGATATAGTTCTTTTCGCTTTAAAATAAAATCCAATTTGAAACACAATACAAAACATAATAGTAAAAAAATAAGTATACAAATAACTCATCAAAACTCCTGTATCCATGTAGAATCCCCTAACTTTACAATTTCATCTATGACTTTGTTGTTTATAGGATAGGAGAAACTTTTAAAATAAAAAGTGGGGTAAACATAAAATTTTTCTTAAATCTTCAGTTGGGTTTTATTATTACTCTTCTTAGGAATCCGCCATTGATAGCTAGGCAACAACATGCTTAAACCTAACAATATTATCACTTTTGCCCGTAATCCTCGTAATACTTTAACCGATGAAGCATATATAAAATCATGTGAATCGTTTGTTCAGTTAACACATGAAATTAAGAAATATATGACGTACTATAATCACTCTTGCTATCAATAGAATTTAAAGAAGATAACTCCTGTTTGCATACAGAAATCATCTTTTTTAGGTTGCCTAACTTTTTTTAGAATGTCCTTTACAAAGGGTACAGACCAAGAGCACCTTATTCCTATTCAAGGGGATCAACTATACCTTCTTCCCTTAAAATTACTAAAACCCATTTACAAATCTATAAAAGTAGATATAATATCCTTATGGAACCTTTATTAATTTATAAAGCATTGTCAAATGAAACAAGATGTCAAATTTTATCATGGTTGAAAAATCCAGAAAACCATTTCGATGAAAAACCTTATCTAGAACAAGACCTTAACTTTCAAGTTGGAGTATGTGTAGGAGATATCCAGCTTAAAACTGGCTTAGCCCAATCGGTTATTTCTAGTTATTTATTAACTATGAAAAAAGCAGGCTTACTAGAGTCTGACCGAATTGGAAAATGGACCTACTATCGTCGAAACGAAAAAACAATACGAGAGTTTTCTGAATACGTCCAAAACGAATTATAAAATGAAAGCTAATAATCAATCAGCATACTAATTGATTATTAGCTTTCACACATTCTGCTTTTTTACAGGTATCCAATTACTTTTTTTATAAATTGCACTGCCTATAAAAGCAAGAAACATCGAAAGGAGAAATTTTTTTAACATATCATATCTAGTTATTTAGATATCTGTTATTGTATTTAGAATTACATACTCCTGATAATATTGGCATCCAATCATGCTTATAATAATGCTTCTTTGTTAATGAATTTACTTTCAAAATACTGATACGAATGGAGAGTTTAATAAATGAAAAAAGTAAATCCTTTACTTATTCTGACACTCGCAATAGGTGTGTTCGGAATTATTACTACTGAGATGGGTATTGTCGGCGTATTACCACAAATCACTGAAAAATTCGGAATTTCAACTACACAAGCTGGATTTTTAGTAAGTATATTTGCACTAGTTGTTGCTATTTCTGGTCCATTTTTAATTCTGCTCGTCTCTAGTATTAATCGCAAAATAATTTTATTAACAGCAATTTTCATATTTGTTATTTCAAATTTAATCTACGCTTATACAACACAATTTGAAATCATGCTTATTTTTCGTATTTTACCGGCAGCGCTTCATCCACTCTTCTTTTCAATCGCTCTTGTAACAGCTGCTAAACTTGTCCCTCCAGAAAAGAGCGGTCAAGCAGTTACAAAAGTTTTCATGGGAATTACTGTTGGTTTCGCTTTAGGTGTACCACTAACCTCTTACCTTGCGGACCAATTTTCACTCGAAATGGCTTTCTTATTCGGAGCATTCGTTAACACTGTTGCATTCATTGGAATACTACTCCTACTTCCTTCTATGCCAGTTAAAGAAAAAATGTCTTTCGGCAAACAAATTCGTATACTCGGCAAACCAGGATTATGGTTAAATATTTTAACCGTCACATTCCTTTTTGCAGCCATGTTTTCCGTATACAGCTACTTCGCCGAGTACCTTGCAAAAGTAACTTCCATGAATGGATCTCTCATCAGTATCATGCTATTCATATTTGGTATAGTTATGATTTTAGGTAATCATTTATTTGGTGGTCTCCTGCAAAAAAGCATAATAAACACTGTAATATCATTCCCTATTCTATATTCTATTGTTTACATATTGGTTTATTATTTAGGTTCCTACCTTGTTCCAATGATTTTTATAGTATTCATTTGGGGAATCGTACATGCTGGTGGATTAATTGTTGGTCAAACATGGTTAATAAGTGAAGCTAAAGAAGCACCTGAATTTGGTAATAGTCTATTCGTTTCGTTCTCAAATCTCGGAATTACTTTAGGAACCACTATTGGAGGCTGGTTCATTTCAAACTTAGGTATTCACCAGCTTATTTGGAGCGGATTTATATTCACACTACTCTCATTTCTATTAATTATAATAAAACTAAAATTTTTCAACTCTAATAGCCAGGCTTCATTATCAAGCTAGTACATTGTCAGTTCCAAATTCGATAAAAAACATTATAAATTCTTCTTATACGATTTTATTAACTAAAAAGTATAATGCTCAAAGCCTTTAGCCATAATTACGACTAAAGGCTTTTTTGTATATAAAAATAATTCTAAAAGGAGCTAATTTTATGGAACATAATCAAAATGGAGTACTTGCTTTAATTGTTTTATTTTTAGGATTAGTGTTTTTTGTTAGTGGAATGGTTTATCATTTATGGGGTTCTTTTTAATGGTATGATTGTAATCACTCATAAAAACCCTCAAGTATATCGTTCCTTTATTAATTTCAACGTTTAGACAGATATATAATTCAAAAACTAAACCGTGTATTGCAATTATCGATATGAAATATTTCCAAAAACAACTTAACATGGTAAAATAATATTCGGACGGGAGTCCAATATTATTAAAATTAAGATGGTTCAAGTCGGAGAAAGGCACCTTAGGGTGTCTTTTCTTTATTTTCAAAAGGACCTGCTCAATTATTGTGTAAAAAACATAAAGTAAGTTGAATCCATTAAAATACATGAGTGACCCCTTGTTTTCCCCTCTTATTAAAGGAGGAACTATTATGGGATTTGGTGGTAGTTGTAGTAGTGGTTGTGGCGGCGGCTTTGCTTTACTAGTTGTATTGTTTATTTTATTGATCATTGTTGGAGCTTCTTGCTTCTGCTAAAAAACTATCGGAAAAGACACTCTTATATGGGTGTCTTTTCTTTGTAATAAAAAGCTTTCTATAAAGGAAGGTTTTCACATCCAAATTAGTGATTTACACAGCACTTTATTCCTTCGCATCCCTCATACTGTAATACCCCAAATTAATAATAACCAAGAAATACCCACCCATAATTCCCGCAGCAAATGTCCACATGTACTCACGGTGTTCAATTTCATACATAATAATCGCGCCGAGTATGGCCGCTGCAAATCGATTCATCATGCCGAGCATCGGTGCTTTTTCTTTTTTTACGATGCTATTTCCGAACTTTTCAATACGCCTTCCTAAAATCCAGGCGCAGTACATACTAACTAAAAGGCCGATGCTTATCCCTACAAACTGGGCTGAAAAAGGTGTCACCAACCATCCCAAGAACATCACGCCTAGTAAACAATATATTTGTATGTTGAATGATCTTAATGCCATACGAATCATGTTATGCTCCTTATCTTTCCTATTAATCCCATCTTTCGGACTTCAAGCTTTCCGATATATCTTTTTTAAAATGGGGGAATTTGATTTTGCTCACCATTAAATAAGCGAGTAAGCATGTGCCCAACGCTACGGAAACTGGGTTATTTAGGAGGCATAAAATGAGGAGACACATTGCCGCAAATGGAATGGGCATTCCGATGAATGTTGGGAGTTTGCTTTGTTGCGTGTTAAATCTAGCAAGCCGCAGCATTCCGCAAATACTATACGCGAGTGCACATATCATCCCAATAAACTGCAAATCTTTTAACGAGGCACTATATGCAAGAATAGACGGTGCCACACCAAAAGTCACTAAATCCGCAAATGAGTCTAGTTCTCCGCCCATTTCCGAAACAGAATCTAGTTTCCGAGCAACCATACCATCAAACAGATCAAATACCATACCTGTAATAATGAACATAACTGCACCATACATATCGTGAACGAAAACAGCGTGAATAGCCAAAAGCCCACACACAAAATTTGCTATCGTAATCATATTTGGTATGTAACTCATAACACGCTTCTCCTCCTTTCTACTAATTGCTTCATCTTGCTTCTTACTCATTACAATCAAGATTCTTCTGTTTTTCTTCCAATATCACTTTATTTATTTTCGTTAACGTATCAGTCATTTGCTGCAAAGCTTCGATATCAATTTTCGAGAAATATTTCTCGATTAATACATCATCTAACTTCGACAATTGCTCCATATACTTACTACCGTTTGGACCGAGTGTAAGGAAATACTCCCTTTTATTATTCGGATTAACTTGCTTTGAAATCATCTGTTGCTTTTCCAATTTCGATAAAACTTGGCTCACAGCACTTTTCGTTATATTAAAAGTACTCGCAATGTTATTTGCTGTCGTGTTTTCATTTAAATTAATATGAAATAGCATGCTCTCTTGCTGCCCAGTAAGACCGAACTCATCCTTTAAATCTTGAAATAGTAAAATGTAGAGTTCCGTATAGGCTCGATTCATTTCATTAATTACTTCTTTATATGATCTAGTCATAGTGTTCTTCCTCCAATTATGCTGCTCTTTCATCTTATCCGATAGTTTAGTTCACTTAACTAAACTATATTATACCTTTATGTTTGTGTAAAGGGAAATATAGCTCCATCATTCACAATGAAAAAGAAGACATCAATCAAGATGTCTCCCTTTCATACTTAAGATTCCAAACTCTTACCATTCGTCTTAATTACTTCCTTATACCAATCGAAGCTTTTCTTCTTCGATCTTTTTAATGAACCTTTTCCTTCATTATCTTTATCAACGTATATATATCCGTAACGTTTTTTCATTTCTCCAGTAGAAGCACTTACAAGGTCAATTGGGCCCCAGCTTGTATATCCGATAATATCTACTCCATCTTGGATCGCTTCGGACATTTCAATCATATGTTTTTGCAAGTAATCAATACGGTATTCATCATTCACTTCGTCTTCACCATTTAATTGATCGATTGCACCGAGACCGTTTTCAACGACAAATAACGGTTTTTGGTAACGATCGTACAGTTGGTTCGCTGTAATACGGAAGCCTTTCGGATCAATCGTCCATCCCCACTCTGATTTTTCAAGGTATGGATTTTCAACAGAACCGAATACATTTCCGCTCGTTATGCTTTTTAACACTTCTGGATCTGTACTTGTTGCTCGGCTTGAATAGTAGCTAAAGCCAATATAATCAACTGTATGCTCTTTTAAAATTTCCTCGTCTTCTTTTTCCATTTCAATTGTTACATTGTTATCTTTAAAGAAGCGTTTTGCGTATCCCGGATATGCTCCTCTTGCTTGTACATCAATGAAGAAGAATGATTCACGGTCTTGTTCCATCGCACGAAGAACGTCGTCTGGATTACATGTGTACGGATACGTTGCACCCGCAGCAAGCATACAACCAATTTTTGCATCTGAAATGATTTCATGACACGCTTTTACAGCTAACGCACTTGCAACAAGTTGGTGATGCGCTGCTTGATACTGAATTTGTTTTTTATTATCCCCTTCTTTAAACGCTAGACCTGCTCCCATGAAAGGTAAATGTAAAAGCATATTAATTTCATTAAACGTCATCCAATATTTCACTTTATCTTTATATCTATTAAAGATCGTTTTTGCGTACGTCTCGAAGAAGTTTACAAGCTTTCTACTTCTCCAGCTTCCATACTTTTCTACTAAATGAACAGGCACATCGAAGTGAGCCATCGTAACGACTGGTTCAATACCGTGCTTTAACAGTTCATCAAACAAATTATCATAAAACTGTAATCCTGCTTCATTTGGCTTTTCATCTTCACCACTTGGGAAAATACGCGTCCACGCAATCGATACACGTAACGCTTTAAATCCCATTTCTGCAAAAAGAGCGATATCTTCTTTATAACGATGATAAAAATCAATCGCTTCGTGTGACGGGTAAAACTCTCCTTCTACCGGCGTAAAAGAATGAATATTTCCTTTCATAATATCCCAACGATTTTCACCAGTTGGTAATAGATCAACCGTCGTTAATCCTTTTCCGTCTTCTACATATGCGCCTTCAACTTGATTGGCTGCAGTTGCTCCACCCCATAAAAATCCTTTTGGAAAATTAACTTTAGACATATAGAAAAACTCCTTTATATAAGAATGAACGATGAAAGCTATTGTAAGTTTTAAAGAATACCTTTCTTCGTTTGAACCTGTATGAAATGTAACTACTATTTAACTCCTAACTTTAGTAAGGAGTCTCCTGCTTGAATCTTTTCTATTTCCGTTTTTTTGATGCTATATTTATCATAATTTGTAACAACAACTGGTGTTGTCACAATGTAACCCGCCTTTTGAATTTCAGCTATATTAAACTCAATAAGTAATTGCCCTTTTTCTACTCTCACTCCTTGTTCAATACGAGAAGAGAAAAATTCGCCATTTAATTTCACAGTATCCATCCCAATATGGATTAAAATTTCAGCACCTGAATCCGCCGTAATTCCTACCGCATGATTCGTCGGGAACAGCGCAGAAATCGTACCTGAAACTGGTGAAAACAACTTTCCTTCTGAAGGCTCAATCGCAACTCCTTCACCTAACGCTCCTGATGCAAATGCAGCATCGTCAATGTTTTGAAGCGGCATAACGGCGCCATGGAAAGGACTAAAGATTATTTCATCATCGTTTGATGCAGCAATTTTATCAATTGTTTCAGCTGTTTTTGTAGATGTTTGCTTTTTCGTAAAACCAAATAAGTAAGTCAAAATAAAACCTACTATTAAAGAAACAACCATTGAAACAATTGCTCCCCAAAATCCAGCTGTAATCCCATCTTTCGGACTAATAAATGTAGGAAGCGTAAATATACCAAGTCCGCCTGTCATATAACTTTGTGTACCAAATACGCCAAGTATTGCGCCGCCAATTCCTCCAGCAATACAGCTCATAATAAACGGCTTTTTAAGAGGAAGTGTAATACCATAAATCGCTGGTTCTGTAACGCCGAAAATACCTGAAATAAAAGCTGGAATGCTAAGTGTTTTTAATTTCTTATCTTTCGTTTTCATCCAAACGCCAAGCACAGCACCAATTTGAGCAAATGAAGCAGCAAATATAAGTGCTAATATCGGATCAACACCGTTTACTGCTAAATTGTTATAGCCAATCGGAACAACGCCCCAATGAAGGCCAAATATGACAAGTACTTGCCAGAAAGCACCGAGTAAAGCACCCGCTACTAATGGGCTTGCATTATAAACCCAAAGCGTCGTCTGTCCTAAAAACTGCCCTGCCCACGTCGCAATTGGACCAATAACGAGAAATGTAACTGGTACAACGATTAATAATGTGAAGAATGGTAATAAAAATGTTTTCACAACATCTGGAATAACTTTCTTTAAAGAATGTTCTACTTTCGCTCCAAAATAAGCAGCGAGAATAATTGGAATAACAGATGATGCATAGTTCATTAAAATAACTGGTATCCCTAAAAACGTAATATGAATTGGTGATTCAAACATCGTTCCTGCAAATAGCGTATATAATGGCTCACTTGCTTTTAAACCGGATAAAGCCGGATAGACTAACGCTCCCCCAATTGCCATACCGATGAATGGTGATCCCCCGAATTTCTTACTTGCTGTATATCCTAAAAAGATTGGGAAGAAATAAAATAACGAATCGCCAACTGCATTTAATATTTGATACGTTCCTGACTGTGTACTTAACCAGCCTAACGCTACAAATAATGCATTAAATCCTTTAATCATCCCTGTTGCAGCTAACACCCCTAAAACAGGAGTGAAAATGCTAGAAAGAATATCTATAAGACTACTCTTTTTCTTCTCACTCGTAGTTTCTTCCTCAGCTTCTTGAAACCCTCCAGCAGCAATAACCGCTTTGTATACGTCGGATACATGGTTACCAATTACAACTTGATATTGTCCGCCGCTTTTCATAACAGTCACAATATCTTCCATACTTTTCAGTACTTCTGTATTTGCTTTCCCCTCATCCTTTAACTGAAATCGTAAACGAGTGATACAATGTACAACGCTATGTATATTTTCTCTCCCGCCAACATGTTTCAGTATGTCTTTTGCTAATTTTTCATACTTCATAGTAACTTTCCCTCCCTACAATCATCCCATTTATTATTTTTTATAAAAGAAAAAACCTAAACTAACCATAACGGCGTGATACATACGAATCACTCCATTACAAGTCAATTTAGGTTTTGCCTGCCAAACAGTAACAATCCCGTTTATTCAATTACATAATTCATTACGTTTCGTTACACGATGAATGTGCAACGTTACGTACACTTTTTCATCTTTTGAAAGATGACTATTATGTGCTTTTCGTAAGTATGCTTCAATTTTTTCTGTACAACAATATGCCTCTTCATACTTACTTTTCACTTGCTCATATAAAAAATCATCATCGGCCGAGTTCAATTCCTTCTGCATTAAACGCTGCGCAAAATACCGTAAATGCGTTACAAACCGACTATAATTAAATGAACTTTCATCTAAGTTCATCTTATAGTGGTACTTTACAACATTTAAAATATCTTGGACGATTTTCGTCATCGCTACCGTTTGTTGCATCGCCGGCTCTCCTTGCTGCGCATTAACGAAATGTAGTGCAATTGACCCTGCTTCATCTTCAGAGAGTGTAAACCCAGTCTCTTCTTCAATTATGTTCAAAGCTTGTAGACCAATTTCAAACTCTTTCTGATAAAACCTCTTAATCTCCCAAAGCAAAGTATTTTTGAGATCCATTCCTTCTTTATGCCGAGTTAAGGCGAAACTTAAGTGATCCGTTAATGTAAGATAAATATAATCACTTAAAGTCCCCGGCAAAACTGTCTTAGCAAACTGAATAATTCTCTCGGTAATCTCTAAATTTTCTACAGGAATTTCAGTTAGCAACCTAGCAAGTTTCTCTGATAATTCTTTTGTTTCTAGCACAAAGGTCTTTTCTATCTTAGATTCATCAATCGTATCGCCTGTTTTTTTCTGAAATCCCAAACCTCTGCCCATCAGTACAACTTCTGTCTCAGTATCCTTCATCGTACAAACAACATTGTTATTTAAGATTTTATGGATTCTCATATTGTTCCGCCTTCTTCTTCTTAAAGTCACAAAAGGTAATAAAAAAACCTAAACTGATTCCAAAAGCCACACTACACCCGTAGCCTCTAGATCAATTTAGGTTTTGCCTGCCGAACAGTAACAATCCTTTTACTTATTAACTTACCTTTATTATACACAAAGAGTAAGCGGTTGCAATGATAAATTATTGAATATTTTTTTACAAAGAAAAATACTAACAATCGATCAGCTGTTGCTTACATTCATTACAAGACTAGTTATGTACACAATTATATTTTACAATTACCGTAGATAACACATACCTTCCACTACATGTACAATTTTGAATAATCAAGCACAATTTTTAATAAAATTCCATATAGACCCATTAATGGTTAAAATGTTATAATGAAACTACCCTACATAGTTACTCATATTCAAACTGAGGAACTAGCGTCTTATTAAGCAATGCGCATAACTCAAATAAAAAAGACACTTTCAAGTGTCTTTTTTATTTATTTTCATAAGAATTATCTCTTTTATAAACAAAATCTATTAAACAACAAAGGAGAATATCGAATGGAGAATACTGTATCGAGAGAACTACGTAACATACGTATATGCCTTATCATCTTGATCATTGTCATTGCGTTTTGGGATCGTGAGAAAACTGTGGAAATCACTGACCACGGTAGCGATCCTATCGTAAACACCAGCAATATGACCCCAGTTGGCGATAATACATTTGCCTATAAAGACGAATCTAATCAAATTAAAATATTTAAATTTAACCCAGATACAAATGAAATAAAACTAATAAAAGAATTTTATGCTAACGAATATTAATTACATAAAGTGAAACTTTAATCAGTGGGGGTTTTCTTCATCCCCCACTGATTATTAGTTGAACCAATCGGACTTTTATGGGCAGCCCGATCCCCACCTAAATTCTTTGCTTTCGCTGAATTTTGAGGTGGGGTCTTACTGCCCATTAAAGCGGGATAAAGGCATCTTAAGGTGTCTTTTTTTATTTTCAAAAGGACCTGCTCACGTTTATGCATCAAAACATAAAGTAAATAGAATCCGTTAAAAAACACGAGTGACCCTTTGTTTTCCCCTCTTATTAAAGGAGGAACTATTATGGGATTTGGTGGTAGTTGCGGCGGAAGCTGCGGTTTTTCTGGAGGATTTGCTTTACTAGTTGTATTGTTTATTTTATTGATCATTGTTGGAGCTTCTTGCTTCTGCTAAAAAACTATCGGAAAAGACACTCTTATATGGGTGTCTTTTCTTTGTAAACTAAAATGTATGTGAATAAAAGCCTTTGGTCATCATTACGACTAAAGGCTTTTTCTATATAAAAAATGAAACATAGTAAAATAAAATACTTGCTTAAATAGTTTTTCACTTTACAAACTATATCCAGAAAGTTGGATAGCTCCTTTTACTACTCATATTATTAATAAATAAAGCAATAACTACAATAACAAGGGAACCAACTAAAACCGGTGTTACTAAATAACTCCAACTGTATGCTCCTAAAATAACGACAATGGGATCAGCCCCTGCCGGAGGATGCGTTGTTCTTGTTAACATCATAATAGCAATCGACATACCAACTGCTAAAGCAATTGTCCAATATTCATTCCCAAACAAATGATATATTGATAGACCAATAAAAGTTGAGATCAAATGTCCTCCAATAATATTACGCGGCTGAGATAGCGGTGCATTCCAAACTCCAAACGCTAATACACAACTCGCTCCAAATGGAGCCATTAGTAATTCTGTAGAAGTTATACTCGTTAAATATGTTAAGGTGAGAATCGTTAAAAATCCCCCCAATAATCCCGTTAAAGAGTCCTTTATATTTACTTGTAATGGACTTCTTCCTTTCCCTTTCATTTTTGCAAAATATCGTACACTTATTGGTTGATCCTCTTTCTGCTTAGCTGCTGTTATATTACTCATCATTCTCCTCCTTTATTTACCAATAATTATATTCCGAATGAACTAACCAGTCAATATTAATTTTAGAGGTTAGTTTAAAGATGCAGAAAAAAAGAATCAACTGTTATAAGTTGATTCCCTAAACTTCTTCAGACTTTCGAACCTGAAATTTTGCTACCTTTTTTCGGTTCCCACATATTTTCATAGAACACCATTTTCGCTTTCCACTTTTATCTATAAATAATAAAACACAGTCAGGGTTTGAACACCTTTTAAGAGAAATAAGCTCATTTTCTGCTATTAACGTTAAAGCATCAAATGCAATTAACGATACAAGTACATCCTCAATTTCTCCAACTGGAATAGGTACTAAACTCTGTTCAATAACTTTATATGTAAATGGTGCCTTCTCAATTTGTTTTTCTAAATACGTAATAAAATCATCAGAAATTTCGTGCTGATCGGCAATTGCCTCAAACTGTTTTCTCAGTAATTCTCTTAGCTCTAGTATGCTAGATGTAACTTGATTCATTCGCTCTTGAATTCCTATAAGTGGTTTTTCGTCCGAAAAAGGAAGATTAACCTTTATTACATGTAGCCATTCTAATACATCTTCATCTGTTATTAATAAATCATAACGTTGTCCACGCCTAACTAACTCTGTATTCACTAAATCTAATGAGAGATTTCCAGATATAAGCGGGAATTGTTTTCTTTCCTGCATGTACTCATCACCTACTCTTTAAACAATCATATTCCAAATTAATACAGAAGTGCAACTTTTTTATAAACTACAAAGTATGAAGACCAAAGCCTTTAGCCATAATTATGACTAAAGGCTTTTTGTATATAACTTAAAAAGGAGCTGACTGTATGGAACATAATAAAAACGGAATGCTTGCTTTAATCGTTTTGTTTGTAGGACTAGCTTTTTTTGTTTTCGGTATGGTTTATCATTTATGGGGAACGGTTTAAAACAACTCTATCCCCACCTACAATTTGTGAATAGCCCTTGAAATAATCTCCTTACATACTACATGTTGTAAAATGATAATAAAGTTATTAAATTTTAAAGGCTCAAACAAGCATAACCCCGTTCTAAATTTAGGACGAGGTTATGCTTGTTTAATTTTTAAAGTAAAATATTTACTACACTAAAAAATATAATAATAAAGCCATTTAAAAATCTAAGTTTTATCCAACAATAGCTGCCGTTTGTTGAAAAGAAAAAATATTGCTTTTTGAAAAAATTTATAACATATATTTCTTTCTCTTTGTTCGATTTAACCTTATTTTTCTAACAATAAGGCTATAGTTTGACTTCCTCCGTTGCCAGTTTCACCAGAAACATCATCGTAAATTTCTTTTACAGTAAACCCTACAGCAGTTACCTCTTTGATGAATAATTCTTTTGTGAAGAATTGATACCAAATGTTGTAAGTTTCTATTTTATCATCGGTTACCACTGTTGTTTGTTCTAATGTTACTCTATCAGGATATTTGAGATTTCTACCGATAGCTAAATAGCAATCCTTTGACCAGAAACCACCATTTTCATTCATACTCCAATATTGTTCTTCCTTGAACTGATCAAATTTATTTTGAGAGAAAACATCCAATAACAACTTTCCACCATCCTTCAGACTGTTCCAAATGTTGAAAAGTAATTTACTACGATTTCCAGGCGCAAGAGCACCATAATCACAATATATCAATAGGGCCAAGTCATAGATATTTGAATCATTTAATTCCAAATAATTTTCATAACGATATTCAATATCATAATCTAACTTTTTTGCTTGTTCTTTAGCATAACGAATTGAGTTTTCAGAGAAGTCTATCCCTGTTACTGTATAACCTTTTCTAGCTAATCGCTCACTATACAGACCTGGGCCACAACCTAAGTCTAGTACTTTTTGACAATATTTTTTGGGAGCTATTTGTTGGATAAATTCAATAGATTTATCAATAAACTGAAAACTCCTACTAGCTCCTTCAGTATCAGAGCTTAAATGAACCTCTAATAATTTTTTAGCAATATAAGGATCTTGCCAAAAAACATTATCAGTTTGTTCAAATCGTGAAGGTACCTGCAATTGATTTAATAAATTATTCATAAAAACTTCCTCCTAAAAATTTTTAAACACAAAAAAACCGCAGAGCTTTACTCTGCGGTTAAAAAAGAGAACAAGTCCGTAGAGTAAAAAAATCAAATGGGCATACCGAATAAACACATAAAAATGCGTATTTCAGTTTGCTTCAAATTGATTTATTTACTCTTTTCCAGTCATAACAAAGTTCACGAAAATCAAACTTCTGCTATGCCGAACTTCTTCACCTATCCTTTTAGTGTTTGTATAAATATAACAGACCATAAACTACGAGGTCAACTGCTAGTTTAACCCATTATTCAAGGATATGGCCCGATTGTTGAGTAGAATGAATTGCATTTTCAAACAACTTTTTACATGTAAATTTTTTTATGAATAGATACCTATTAAATAAAGAATGAGAAATGTATATTGAATTCTTTAAAAATAGTGTTGTGCTACTCAAATTGGTCTTGTCTCAAAAACAGATGCTACCAGTTCATCGTCTATACTAAATTATCATTTGTAATGGAGAATACAAAAGAATTCCTTCCAATTGGAACTGTTATTACAATTTATGGACTAGAACAAAAGGTTATGATTTATGGAAGAAAACAACAACAATCTAACGAAAAAAAATTTGGGATTATGTTGGTTGCCTTTACCCTTATGGTAACCTTTCAAAAGATTATAATGTTTTTTTTGATTATATACAAATTGAAGAAATTTTATTTACTGGATATGAGAATGAAGAAGAACTTTCCTTACGAAAAGAACTCATATGAATTTTTAAAGAGGATGCAAAGATGCATCCTCTTTAATTTATCTTCCGTCCGAAAAATGTAAAAATAAAAACATCTTTTGTCCATTTTCCTTTCCCATACATATAAAATACAAGTCCACTAATACTAGTTAGTATAAGAAGCACTACGAAATATATCCAATTTTTGTTATTACTATTCTTTAAGCTATCTATAATTTGCTCCTTAGTATTTCCCATATAAACAAATTTTCCATATCTACTAGGTAATTCTTTTATTACCTTTCCCTCTACTAATCCAAGTACAACTACATTTTCTTTATTTTCTACTGCTCTAAATGAATAAAAGCGTTTTTTTCCATCTGCTAACTTTGTAGTATTCGCCTGAATATCATTTATTCTTGTTGAAATGACATTCTGACTATTTAATTCCATAAATGGAGTTTCAAGAGACATATTTTCTTTATTTATTAATTTCAATTCTTTATTTCCAATATGTATTGGTTCATTATAAAAAGCTGTTACTTGGCCGTTACTCCATAACGAACGATTGGGTGCAGAAGTCTGTGTATAATATGTCGTTTTTTTCTTTTGAATTCGATTCACTACCGCATACCCATCAGCAAGTAGCGTTTCATCCCCTGTTACATGTTCAGAATATATCTCTCCCCTTACAAAGTATATACCGTTTTTAACCTCTTTATCGCTTGAAATCATCTGTACATCACCGAGTTCATTCCAGACTAAAAAACTATTTAAACTCTTATACCCATAAAAAACAAATACCATTAATAAAATTGTAAACAATGCCCCTATTTTAATTGTTGCCTTTTTATTCACTGGTTGTTATTCCCCCATATACTACGAATACTTCCATCTTAAAATTATAATTAGAAATATTATTCCTGTACATATATTAATCTTTTTTCCCTAAGCTAACTTTGTTACCTACTATTTAAGTAAACGTCAAGTAATGCTGAAGCTACACACTTATTTGTATTTTGCTCTTCCATTTCAGCCAATAATAAAGCCGGTGAAGCGGTAAGTTCTGTTTCCGCACCAGACACCTAAAATATATACAACACAACATCATATAATTCATATATATGCAACATTACATAAAAATATTTACTATTACATGCTATACTAAAAAAGGAGTCGACAATCGTTATTTTCTTCTTAGTTTTAAAGCAATATGGATATATACCTTCTTATCGCATTTGGATTGTACAAGCAAAAGAAGACATCTTAATTGATGTCTTCTTTTCTTATATTTTTATGAATTCCTTTGAGCAGCTGCTCTCCAAGCACGAAAAGATGTTGGGTGTCCAGAATGAGCTCTTTGCTTTGCAGCAGCAACAGCTGGTTTTTCTTCAATAGTCGTTGGTTTCTCTTCCACAATCGCTGATTTTTCTTCAAGAGTAGTCACAGCTGTTTGTATTTTTTCCAACTGCTCTTTTAAAACTTGCTGTTCAATCTTTAAATCCGTAAGTAATCGTAAAATCATTTCAGAATTGGCCATAAAGATCCTCCTTCCCCCAATACACAGAATAAAATAGAATATGTCATCAGCATAATACCCGTGACAAAAATAAGGTCGTCAACTCTTTTAAAATCTAAGCTCTTTTTATTTTTCAAAAGGACCTGCTCAAGTTTATCCGTAAAAACATAAAGTAAATTAAATCCATTAATTAATGGTCTTTATGGAAGGAGGAGTTAATATGGGCTATGGAGGTAGTTGTGGTGGAGGCTGCGGTTTCGGCGGCGGTTTCGCTTTACTAGTTGTACTCTTTATTTTATTAATCATCGTTGGAGCTAGCTGTTGGGGCGGCGGATTCGGCTGCTAAAGGAAGGCACTCTTGAGAGTGTCTTTTTTTTATGTTTTTAGATGTACAGCCCCTTCGCATTCGCACATTTTAAAATTGACATAGTACTTCATGCACCGTATACTGTTAACAACAGTATACTGTCATTAACAGTATAAATCCTAATTCATTCTAGGAGGTATATCCATGAAACATACAGGAAGACATACAGGTGCATTTCTTTTGTTATTTCTAGCTGAAGGAGATAACTATGGCGGGCAATTACTACAAAAGTGCGAAGAAGAACTTCCCGTCAATCCAATCGATAGCGCCATTTTATATCGCACGCTAAAAAAGTTAGAAAACGAAGGTGCAATCGAATCTTACGTAAGTACAGATCATCAAGACAAACCGAGAAAGATGTACAAAATTACGCCTGCTGGAAAGGAACAATTGGCAGACTTTCAAATGGACATTGAAGAAAAAATGAAGAACTTATCCTTTTTCATAGACAAATATAAGGACTTAAAGGATTCCGACCATGATTAACGGCGTGATTCTTTACACTTTAGCCATTATTCTTACGTGGATTTCTTTTATGAAGGACCGCACGAAGACGAAAAAAGCTCTAATGAAGTCGTGGAAAATGTTTCGCAATCTTCTACCTGCGATGCTCTCCATCATGCTTTTCGTTGGCTTATCGCTTTCTATATTAACGCCGTCTTTCATCTCTTCTATTATTGGGGAGCAATCAGGGTTTATCGGCATTGTTTATTCAGCAATACTCGGCTCCGTTGCACTTATTCCAAGCTTCGTCGTATTCCCACTTGGTAATACGTTAATCCAACACGGCGCAGGCCTTCCTCAAGTTGCGGCACTTATGTCTACACTCATGTCAGTAGGACTTACAACCTTACCGATGGAACAAAAGATATTCGGACGAAGCTTTGCTTACGCGCGTAATGCATCTGCATTACTCATGTCTCTGCTATTCTCCTATATCATTTGGGTGGTGATGGTATGAAGGAATTAAAAAGATATCGCTTCTTTTTCATTTTATTACTGGGGCTCTTTGTCTTAACCTTTATAAATCATTCTTTAGGATGGAGCGCATTACAATTAACAGGGAATAGCATTTTAGATATGTTGTTTCTCCTTCCTCCTGTCCTACTATTTGTAGGATTGCTTGATCAATGGGTGAAGAAAGAAACGCTCATGAAATATATGGGCGAAAATTCTGGCGTATACGGAATCTTATTCTCTCTCTTATTAGGCGGCATTGCGGCTGGTCCGCTCTACGTTGCCTTCCCAATTGCAGCACTACTCTTACAAAAAGGCGCAAGCATTCGGTACATCGTATTTTTCTTAGGCGTTTGGACAACTGCGAAATTGCCAATTCTCGTGTATGAATTCTCTTCATTTGGAGCTACTTTTACACTCATTCATATTTGCTTTGGGCTAGTATTCTTCTATATTATGGGGCTTATTTTTGAGAGGTTTTATGATCAGGGGCAGTTGCTTCGGTATGATGTTACAGAGGAAATGTAGGAGTAACAAACATTGGATAACAGACGCTGAAAATCGAACTGTCATTGAAGTATCTTTAATTTCAACTACTTTAAAGGAGATGTCCCAAGAGTCATTTTTTGACTATGTGACATCTCCTTTTTATTTTAGAAACATTACCATAACCTTAATTCGATACAGTATAATAAATATATAATACAGAAATTTCCATGTTCTTGTTTTGTAATATTTTTTGGAGGTGATTATCTTGAGTAAAAACGTGAATTTACTTCTTCAAATAGGAATTGGAATTATCATTATGATCGCACCTATTATCATCATAGGATTAATGTATGATGGATCGACAGCTATGGGCAATTTATTAGTTGCCGAATTTATAATGAGAATACTTTCCCTTATTATCGGCCTTTTAGTCATTAGCAAAGCTTTACATCGTTATTCCCAATAGTTATTCATCCTCAAAAAGGATAGCCATTGAACATACAACATTTATACAAATAAACTAACGATTATATTGTGTCCTCCATTGAGATTACACCGACCATTCTTCTGTATTAGAATATCCAAGACAAATGTTACGAAAGAAATGTAAAAAGACACCTTTCCTAGAAAAGATGTCTTTTTATATAAACCTTAATTTTCGTTCTGTAAAACCCCCTTTACTTCTACTCCCTTTTTCTCTTCTTTTAAGAATAGCGATACGATAAAAGCAACAACAATAAAGATTAACCCTAGTGTAAATGCACCTTGGAATCCTGAAGTTAAACCGTTTAACTTCTCCACTGGATCCATTGGATTTGCGGAGCTTTCCATATACTGAGTTGTTCCTGAAGACATTTTTGAAATAAAGATAGCTGTACCAATTGCGCCAGCTACTTGTTGCAACGTACTAAATAGTGCTGTTCCGTGCGGATATAAATCTGGTGTTAATTGATTTAAACCGTATGTTTGTGCTGTCATGACAAACATGAGTCCAACCATTAATAAGCTATGCATAACAATAATTTGTACCATTGATGTATCAGGCGTAATACCTTTAAATAAGAACATTGCAATTCCTACTAACACAATACCGGGAACGATAATAACTTTCGGGCTAAATTTATCAAACAGTTTACCTGCGATTGGTCCCATTATGGCGCTAATAATACTTCCCGGAAGCATGATGATTCCTGATTTAAAAGCTGTAACGAGTAATACTGTTTGCAGGAACATTGGTAATAAAGTCATCGTTGAAAATAGCGACATCATCACAATGACAATTAATCCAACTGATATTGTAAACATCGGAACTTTAAATGCTCGTAATTCTAAAATTGGATTCTCAATTTTCAATTGTCGAACGACAAAAATACATAATGAGATAAGCCCAACAATTAAAGTGCCATACACTTTCGCATCGGACCATCCTAAATCACCTGATGCACTAAAGCTATACACAAACCCGCCAAATCCTAATGTTGATAAAAGGATAGATGGATAATCTACTTTTGGCCTTGTTAACTCTGAAACATTTTGAATGTACTTCATCCCAATCATAATTGAAATAATCACGATAGGAATAACGATATAGAATAACCAGCGCCAATTTAATGAATCAACAATTACTCCAGATAATGTAGGACCAATTGCTGGAGCTGCCATCATCACAAGTGCGATTAATCCCATTGTGGCACCACGTTTTTCAGGCGGACAAATGATTAAAATCGTATTCATTAATAACGGTGTAATTAACCCCGTCGCTACAGCTTGGACGATACGGCCGACTAATAAAACGGAAAATGTCGGTGCGAATCCCGCAATTAATGTACCTACTAAAAACGTTACCATAGCGATTAAAAACATTTTTCTCGTTGTGAGCCATTGCTGAAGTAACGCTGTAATCGGGACTAAAACACCAACCACTAACATGTATGCTGTAGAAAGCCATTGAATCGTTGAAGCTGTTACGTCAAATTCTTTCATTAATACGGTTAACGCATTACCAAGTAATGTTTCGTTTAATAATGCAACCATTGCCCCTAAAAGTAATGCAATTAAAATGGGGGTATGTTTCATATTAGAAGTATCAACTTTGCCACTTGTAGGGCTCTTTGTTGTCATATTCATTTACAGATTCTCCTCCTGTTTCTTACTAAAAAAATTTAAATACACCGGAACACATGTAATATAATATATATATGTAGATTAAAAAGGGAGAATCAATTTTCAGCCATTGTATATTTAATCTACAAAAAAGGAGAATTGTAGATGAATGATAATGAAAAACAACTTGATTTACGTATTAGACGTACACATAAATTACTATGGGATTCCTTATTTGAATTAATGACGCAATCAAAACAGAAATATAGTACAATCACGATTAACCAAATTTGTGATCGTGCAATGGTACACCGAACAACCTTTTATAAACACTTTGAAGATAAAGATGCTTTATTAGCATTTGGATTTAAACGATACAGCAAGATGATTGCGGGAATACCGGTTTCAGATCGATTAAGTAAACCATTTCAAGTAATGGAACAATTTCTACACCATGAAGAAATCGGTAAAATATTAGAGACGCAAATGTCTGATGAACAATTTCTTAGCCGGACACAGTATTTAAGTCACGAAACGAGAAAACAAGAAATAGAAGCGTTAAATCAACTTTGCAAAAACCATACGATGCCAAATGATTTAATCATTGAATTTTATTCAGGGGCAATCACCTCATTAAGCGCATGGTGGTTTAAAAATGAAAGAAGCGTTTCTGCGGCTGAAATGGACAGGTATCTCCACCAACTTATTAACCGGGAGATTTTTCAATTTGAAGAGGAATAAGACTACACCTTTTCAATCATGCAATTAAATTGACCACAAAATAGGAATATGATATATTTTCCGTAGAATACTATATAAGTATGACATCAAATAAAATGGCATATAATAAAAAGAAGAGATGCGCTCACATCTCTTCCCTAACTGCTACCGCTTAGGGTGGTGGTTATTATAAGCTATTTCTTTTTGCGGAACCCACCCTTTTGCTTGTGACGGCGCAGAGTGGGTTTTTTGTTGTCCTTATCCAGAAGTTGCTTCCGCAAAAAATACACTGAAACTTCGCGCACAGTCGCTTTCAGAAACCCTTTTACAAGATCAATCAAAAACTCCATATTATCACCTCCTTTCCTTCCGAATAAAAAGAAGGGATAACCATCCACCCTCACAATATGCAGTTACATATATTTCATCAAATGATTGTAAAGATATTATGTAAACAAATGAAATTTTACATAAAAAAAAAAGCCCTTCTAAACCGGGCTTTTCTATCACCATTATTTAGCGATTTTCTTCAAATTCGAACTTTCTATAAGTGAAAGCATATCTATCTTTTATTAAGATGGACCATAACCAATAAGATGAGCAATTATAACTGCTATTAAACCGATTGAGTATTCAATTAGAATTAAAGGAAGAATCCACCTTGCCCACCTTGTCCATGAAATTCCTGCAATTGCTAATCCAGCCATTAGCGTACCACCTGTCGGAAAAATAATATTTCCAATACCATCCGCGAATGAAAAGGATAATACGGCTGTTTGGCGTGTAATGTCCAATAAATCTGCAAGTGGTGCCATGATAGGCATTGTCAACATCGCATGGCCACTACCTGATGCTAAAATAAAATGAATCGCTACTTGGAAGTTGTACATTCCAACAACACTTAAAAAAGGAGATACATGTTTCATTTCTTCCGATACTTGATACAGTAGCGGGTCTATAATATGCCCTTGATTCAATACAACTAAAATAGCGCGTGATACACCAATGATTAAAGCTCCCCCGATTAAAGATGCCGATCCTTGTGTAAAAGATTCTACAGTATCATCAAGAGATATCTTGCCGAGGATTGCAATGATTATAGTTAAAATAATAAATAAGGCTGCAATTTCTTTTATATACCACTCGTACTTAATAACACCAAATACAAGAATAATATAATTGATTAAAAAGGCCGTTAATATCCATTTATGTCTTTTTGTTAACTCTACTTTCGCTGTTAGTAAGCTGTCTTGCTTATTTGTATCGAATTTCCCGTAAATTCCGCTTGCAGGATCCCTCTTTACTTTCATAGCATGACGATAGACGAATGTAACCGCAATTACATATATGACTACGAATAAAACGAGGCGGAACCCCATCCCCGAATACATAGGAAGACCCGCTATCCCTTGCGCAAGCCCAACTGTAAACGGATTCATAATTGCCGTTGTAAATCCGACGGACGCTCCTACTAGTACCATCGCAGTTCCTGTTATCGTATCAAATCCAACCGCAAGAGCTAGCGGAATAAATAGAGGTACATACACTAAAGCTTCCTCAGCCATTCCCATTAATGACCCGCCAAGTGCAAAGAACAGCATGATAATAGGAATCATTAACTTTTCACGGTTAGCAAGTTTTTTTGCCATCGTTGAAACAAGAGCCTCAACTGTGCCGGATGCCTTTAATACACCAAAAAACCCTCCGATAATAAGAATAAAAAAGATAATATTAGCAGCTTCTACCATCCCTGTAGGAATAGATTTTACCGTATCAAAAAATCCAAGTGGCGTTGATTCAATCCATTTAAATGAATTTGGATCTACTGTTGTATACCCATTTTTTTCAATCTGTTCATATTTTCCTGCTGGCAATATATGTGTAATCACAGCCGCAATAACTAACAAGACAAGTAACATTGCAAATACGTTTATTTTCCATTCTTTTTTTTCCTTTTTTTCTTCTGGCTCGAATGAAACTGCCTTTTCTGATACTTGACTCATATACCAATCCCCTTTGCAATAAAGTGAAACTTTAATCATTGGGGAATTCGTTCATCCCCCAATGATTATTACTTTTACAAGCAGCCGGCAGTCTGGTTTCCCCACTACCATGACGTACCAAGCTACCCATCAATTCTTTTACTTATAACACGCTAGGATTTAACTACCTTTTTACTAATTTCATTTACAAATTGGTTAAATAAACGCTGCTGTAGAGCATCCTTTTCCGACATCATTTCTGGATGCCATTGAACCGCTGCTACATAACGATGAGCCTTCGATTCAATAGCCTCTATTACACCATCAAAGGACCATGCGCTCGCCTCAAAATCTTTCCCTAATGTTTTCACTGCTTGATGGTGAAAAGAATTAACCATTAAAGATTTTTGGCCAATAGCCTCATAAATTTTTCCCTCTTCCAGAAGATCTACAGAATGAGAGCCTTGCCATTTACGGAACTGTTCTCGAACATGGAAATATTCTGGCCCCATCTCGTGCTCTAAGTCTTGATAAAGAGATCCACCAGCTGCAACATTTAACACCTGTAATCCTCGGCAAATTCCTAGAATAGGAATATCTTTTTCTAAAGCCTGCTTTGCCAGATTTAATTCAAAATTATCTCGTTCTTCCTCTACAGTACCTATATATGATTTTGGAATATCACCGTAATAAACTGGATTGATGTCCGCGCCACCAGCCAATAACAATCCATCTAATTGATTAAGTGTGGACTCAATTTGATCAACTTCCTCAATTGGAAGTAGAACAACCGTTGCACCTGCTCGTTGAAGTGAACGGATGTAGTCATAAGAAAAGATAGCCATATCTTGACCTGGTAGCCCTCGTAAGCCCTCCTTCCCTATTTCACTATGATCAATATAATACCCAGTAACACCAATTAATGGTTTCATTTTCTCTCACCTCATAATTTAAATGGTTTCGTTGTCTTTCTCTGCTGAAATTGTATACTCTTACCCTCCCTTTTCTAGCAAGTGGTAAAGAATTAAATATGTAAATTACTACTCTACTCATTTCACTATTTCTTTACACACCATTGATATAAGCAAATATCGTGCCAACATTGAAATTAAAGTGATTATTTACATTTTTTTAAATATTTTGTCGTTTTATCGGTGTTTACTATGTTGAAATGTATTATAATTGGTTATTAATTGGTTACATAATAACCAATTAATAACCAACTTTAGACCAATTACATTCAACTAAGAGGTGCTCTATGAACAAATTTGAAACCAACCACATTGTATTGATCACCGTTTTAAAAGAAACACGAAAAGCCCTACATCAACAACTAACGGAGATGGTAGGTGACCTCATAGATATCGAAAGTTTTTCTGTAGAAGAAAGTATTCCAAAAGTATTCCATTCTACATTAATTGTGTTACCGAATACATTTACGATAGAAACGGTGAAAGACTTTATTGGGGAAAACTGCGAAGTAATAATAGCAAAACGAACATTAAATTATGAAAACGTGGACCAGCTTTTATTTTTACCAGAAGGAACACAAGCTCTATATGTGAATGATAATCATGAAACAGTATACGAATCAATTGAAACGATGCGTCAATTGGGGCTGAACCACATTGAATATTTTCCATACTATCCTGGAAAAACGAATATACAAATGATTAAGCTCGCAATCACACCTGACGAACTTGAAATTATCCCTGATTTTGTAGAAAAAGTAATTAATATTGGTCATAGATTAATAGATATTACTACAATCATGTCCATTCTAGATCGATTTCATTTAATGGAGGAATCAGGTAACCACGTTTCTGAAAGATACTATCGAAAAATAGTAGATTTAACAAAGAATTTAGCTAAAGCTCATCGACAACTTCATCAAGTTATTGATGGTGTTGGGGATGGAATACTAGCTATTGATTACGAAGGAAGAATTGTTGTCTTTAATGAGTTCTTGGAAAGCATGCTGAAAATAAAAAGTAAAAACGCTATTGGTCATCCGATTGATGCCATTATTGATAATATTGATTTAGTAAACTTCATCCTTTCAAATAAGCAACAAGAAAGCGGAATATTTGTTGTAAACGGCTCGGATGTAATAGTGGAACGTCTACATATAAATGATCAATCAATTATTGTTACGTTTAGAAATGCTCTTAAGACCATCGGATTTGAACGTAAATTGAGAAAAGAATTTGTCAAAAAAGGTTATGTAGCAAAATACAATTTTCATAATATCGTTGGCATTAGCTCTACGATTCAAGACACGAAACAAATTGCCAAAAGGTTAGCTAAGACGGATCTAACTGTATTAATTGAGGGTGAAAGTGGCACTGGAAAAGAGCTTTTTGCAAGCGCTATCCATAATGCTTCCCAACGAAATAGCGGCCCTTTTCTTGCTGTTAACTTCAGTGCCTTATCGGATGATTTAGTCGAGAGTGAATTATTTGGTTATGAAGACGGAGCATTTACCGGAGCAAAAAAGGGCGGGAAAATGGGACTATTTGAACAAGCAAATGGTGGCACCATTTTTTTAGATGAGATTGGAGATATTAGCTTGAAACTTCAAGCACGACTCCTTCGAGTATTACAGGAAAAAGAGATCATGCGCGTTGGCGGAAGTCAAATTATCCCGATAGACGTAAGAATTATTGCAGCAACCAATAAAGATTTACTGAAAATGATTCAAGAAAATGTGTTTAGAGAAGACTTATACCATCGGCTTAAAGTACTCTTTATACACCTCCCAGAATTAAGAGCTCGTCGAAATGACATTGAATTATTAGCTAAACATTTTGTTGCGCTATCGGACCCTAAAGTTAAAATTGAACAAGAATTAATTGAAGAACTGCAAGGATATCCATGGTACGGAAATGTAAGAGAACTTAAAAATACGATAGATTATATGCTGGCTGTCCGTACCGGAAACCAAATAACAAAAAATGATTTACCTAATCAACATTATTTTCAAAAGCCTCCACCACAAGGGAAAACAAATAGCGATCAGGCCGAAATTATATCAACTTTTTCTTCAAGTTCAAACGCTCTTGATCAAGAATCCCTTTTCATTCTTACCCTCATCATGAATCATGAAGAAAAAGGAAAAGCAATCGGAAGAAGAATTATTTCTGAAAAGAGCCAAGAAGTCGAAATAAATTTATCTGAAGCACAAGTGAGACACCGATTGAACTTCCTAAAAATGAAAGGGTATGTGCAAATAAAAAGAGGTAGAGCAGGGATTAATTTAACAAGAACAGGGTTGGAGATTCTACGTAATCTTTGATTACTTATCATCGGTGTTATTGCCCATACAATCTCAAAATACCACATTACAACTCTAATGTGGTATGGATTATACTCATTATTAGCCCACCTTAAAATTCGACTCTCACCTAACTTCTTTGTTCCAGCCGAATTTTAAGGTGGGAGTTTTACTGCCCGTTACCGCCGGATAAAAAGGCTGGTTTATCACCATCTGTATTCGGTTTATTTACACCTAAGTTTCCGCCAACGTGTAAATTAGGTGACTGTACCAATTTCACAACGAAAGCCGCAACACTTTTACGTGACACTTCCGTTCCTTTATACGGCTCACCTTTTTCCGTAATTTCATATTCCACTTCATCATAATCCGTTAACCACGCTGGTCGTAATACGGTGTATGCAAGATTTGAAGCCTCGATTACATCAACAGCTTTTCGGTACGGCCCTAAATATTGACCAATTGTACGGCTATTCCACTTCCCGAACTCTCCTGGTACTTCATCATAAATGCCAAGTGAACTAATAAAAATAAGACGTTTCACTTCCGTCTCTTCCATCGCATTCACAACCGTTTTCGCCTGCTCTTCTAAATCATCACCAGCTAAATTTGCATACACTACATCTTGATTTACCATCGCTTCTTGTAATGTTTCACGATTTAAAACGTCACCTTCCACAATGCGTACGCGATCAGAAGCGTATTGCTGTACTCGATCTGCATTGCGTAAATATAACGTTAACTTTGCATCCGTTTCATTTAAAAATATATCAATCGCATGACGCGCAATTTGTCCGTTCGCTCCAAGAATTAATACGTTCGTCATATTCATAACTCCCTTTCCTATTTGTTATGAGGCAGTAGAAAATGTTTCTACTGCCTCGTGAGAATCAAATTACAAATGCTTACGAAGAAACTCCGTTGCCTTCACTACAGCTTGATCGACATACGCAGGAATATCATACAGATCAAAATGAGATCCACCTTCCAGAATAACTAATTCTTTCGGTTCGTTCGCTAATTCATACGCTTCTTTACTTTGCCAAAGTGTCCCTGCTTTACTTCCTGCAACTAATAGAAGTGGTTGTGTTAATAAAGAGCTCATTTTTTCATCAATTGCCGTAAACGCTAAAATTTTATCAAAGCTTGAAAACAGCAATTTATTTACTGAATTCGGATGCTGCGCTCTAGCTGTTCTGTAATATTCATATCCTTCAGCTGTTTCTGAATCTGTATTTTCATCAATTTCATGTGGTACGTAAGAAAGATACATCGGTTCCGCACCATTTGCTTCAGCAGTACGTTGTTTTGCGACTGCATCAAGCGTCTCAATTGCATTCGATATTGGAGCATCACCATTCCAGCCTTCGCGGAACGTTCTTCCCATATCTGCTGCGCTAATTCCTACAACCGCTTTAATACGACGTTCCGTTTGCGCTGTACGTATCGCGTAACCACCACCAGCGCAAATACCAACTACACCAATTCGCTCTGGATCAACGAAAGGAAGTGTCGTTACATAATCTACCGCCGCTCGCACATCTTCTACTCTAGATGTTGGATCATCAAGATAGCGAGGTAGCCCTTCACTTTCCCCTTGATACGCCGCATCAAATGCTAACGCGACATACCCTTCATCCGCTAACTTCTCGGCATAAAGGCCCGCTGTTTGTTCTTTCACTCCACCACCCGGATGTAAAACGATAAGAACTGGGTACTTCTTGTTATCATCCATTTCGTTTGGTACATGAAGATTACCAGCCATGTTCAAATTATATTTTTTAAACGTTACTTGCTTTTTCATATTAACCTCTCCATTTCATATTCGTTTTTATTAATACATTTTCATAATTAATCTTCGATGTTAAACCATGGTCCTGAAGCCTGAATAACATTCCACAGCTTTTCTGAAAGCTCCAGTTCACTTACTGTTGATTTCTTAATTGATACTTGAATTTCATCTTCTTTTCCGCCTTGCACTTTCTCTACCCAGTCTGGATTCATAATTAACCCGTGGCCGATTGCCGCAAGTGTGATTCCTTTTTCTAGCGCTAACGAAACATCATCTGGCGTTACCATAGAACCAGCTGCCATTAACGGAATTCTGCCGTTTACATGCTCGGCGATTAACTCAAGGTACGTTTTCTCGTCCTGACTATCCACTGGTTTTGCAGTAAGGGCACGTGCTAATGAAGCGTGAACGTAATCAATATTTGCTCGGATAAGATGATTGATTAACTCATACGTGTCTTTCATTCTTAAAGCACCTTCTTGCGGTTCGTCAGGTGAGAATCTGTAACCTAATGCGAACGGCTTCTTCGCGTGCTTTTTAATAACGGATTGAATTTCACGAACGACCGCTAGCGGGAAACGTAAACGATTTTCTAAAGAACCGCCCCACTCATCTTCACGTCTATTAAAGAATGGTGATAAGAAGTTTTGTAGTAAAAACCCGTGTGCGCCGTGAATTTCAACGCCGTCAAAACCAGCTTCAATTGCTCTTCGCGTCGTTTCTCCAAAATCACGAATCACTTCTAAAATTTCATCATGCGAAAGTTCTCTCGGTAATACAGATGGTGCAAACGGAGAAGCTTCTGTTTCTAAAGCACTGGCACTCACTACATCTCCGCCCGGCGTGAAATTAGGTAATGCTTTGTTCCCTGCATGGAAAATTTGAAGAATAGCTGGAGCTCCGCCGCTCTTAGCCGCATCCGCTAACTTACGTAAACTCGGGATGAATTTATCATCGTAACCTGCAAACTCATTTGTAAAACCGATACCGTTCGCCTGTACATGTGTACATCCCGTAATCACAAGCCCGACTCCGTTCACTCTCTTTTTGTAATACGTTACTTCTTCATCTGAAATCGTATAATCATCATTACTAGCCCAAGTTGTCATCGGAGCCATCACGACGTTATTTTTCAGAGTAACGCCAGATTTAAATGTAAATGCTTCAAATAAGTTGTTATATTTCGGATTCATAATTGACCTCTTTCTCGTTGTTTTTCATATATAAAATTGTCATTATTTTGTTATTTGTTCTTTTGAAGAAAGTTACTTAGAGCACGAAATGTGACTGCATCCCCCTCTCTCATTAAGAAATGATACTCGGAAGAATTAATGCGCGTTGATGTATTATCTCTCCCGTGTGTATAATATAAAATGAAAAAGAGATGTTTTCAAACGTCAATTTTAGTGAATTCACGCATTAATACACACATCCATAAAAATTGTGTATTAACTATAAAGAAAGTTTGGTGAAGACGATGGAAAAAGTAGATCGAAGGATTATTAAATCAAAAGAAGCAATCAAAAACGCTTTTATTGAACTAATGGCCGAAAAAGGATTTGATAAAATTACAGTAAAGGACATTTGCACCACGGCGGACGTCGGAAATAGAACATTCTACCTTCATTATCTAGATAAATATGATTTACTCGACAAACTCGTTGTAGAACGTATCGAAGCGCTAAAAACACTGTGCGCTCCCCTCCATGATTTAAGCTTTAGAGAAGCTTGCATCGCTTGGTTCGAAAACATGGAACAGCACTACTACTTCTTCTCAACGATGCTAGCAGGAAAAGGAGCTTCCGCTTTCCGCAAACACTTCTTCGACTACATCATCGAACAAATAAAAGATGACATAGATGTTAAAGAAGGTGTAAACAAAGGATTTAGTGAAGACATGATCATCACATTCTTCGGCTACGCTATCGTAGGAGTCGTGGAGACATACTTTATGAAAGGACTTCCTGATCCACCGGAAGTTGTCGCGGAGCAGCTTGGGTTGTTGCTAGATAGGAACTTTTAAATGAAAAGAGGCTGTTTTATAAACCGATTGAACCGGATTATAAAACAGCCTCTTTCTTATTGGGTAAAGTTCAACTAATCGGACATTTACGGGCAACCCGACTCCCACCTAACTCCTTTGTTAAAACCGAATTTTGAGGTGGGAATTTTACAGCCCGTTATAATGCCGGGAAAAACGTCGATAAATTTAAGTTACAAATATTCAGAATTAATATTAAAATGAAGAATGGGGATAGGGGTATGGGATTATAAAGTGAAACTTTAATCAGTGGGGGTTTTGTTCATCCCCCACTGATTATTAGTTGAACCAATCGGGCATTTACGGGCAGTTGATCTCCCACCTAACTTCTTTGCTCCAGCCGAATTTTGAGGTGGGAGTCTTACTGCCCGTTAATGCGGGGTAAAATTTATACATAACGAGGGAATAGAAATGAAACTACAATTAAAAGCGGATTTAGGACTACTACTAGTTACATTCTTTTGGGGTGCATCCATCTTACTTACAAAGGTTGGACTTGAAGGCATAGAAGAATACAACTTAATCGCATTACGATTTATCATTGCCTTTCTTTTATCAGGTTTAATATTTTACAAACATTTATTCAAAGTCGATTTTAAAACTGTAAAATATGCATTTATACTCGCTTCTGTCTTATTTATCGTTTACATTTTCGCGACTTTCGGCACAAAGTACACGAGTGTTTCTAACGCTGGTTTCTTACTATGTCTCACAGTCATCTTCATTCCGATCTTTTCAGCTATATTTTTAAAACACATTCCGGAAAAGAAAGTTATAGTAGGAATCATTTTAACGATAATAGGAATCGGCTTATTAACATTAACGAGCGAATTCAAGATCGGTAATGGCGATATATTTTGCATACTGTCAGCCTTATTTTATGCGATTCACGTCATCATCACTGGCAGTGTAACGAAACATGTGAACTCCATTGCACTTGGAGTCATACAACTCGGTTTCGTCGGCCTATTTAGTCTTATTTTTTCATTCATTATCGAAACGCCAAAACTGCCTAGCACAACCAACTCATGGCTAATCATCCTAGCCTTAAGCATATTTTGCACCGCAGTCGCATTCATCGTGCAAGTTATCGCCCAGCAATACACGACGCCTACACATACAGGACTTATCTTCTCATTAGAACCTGTCTTTTCCGCAGGCTTCGCTTTCGTTTTCACAGGTGAAACACTTACTGGGAAAGGATACTTAGGCGCGACACTTATATTAGTGAGTGTGTTGATTGCTGAGGTGGATTTTAAGGGGTTGTTGCGGGTTAATTATAAGAAGAATATGGAATAGTTATTTCGCTAAAGTACATAAACATACCCCGAAAATATTCGTTTGTATTATTTTCATCCTCTTACCTTAATATTTTAGATGCTATCTTCGAATAAGGTAGCATCTAAAACATGTTACAAAGAATTATTATATTTATGTAGCCTGCATAGTTAACCTTTTCTACATTACTTACTGTACATAGTCATAAAGATTTTTCGCTAACAATAAACAAGTTACTGTAATGAAAAGAGCACGAACATACCCGCTTCCTTTTTTTATAGCAAATTTGGAGCCAACAATCCCTCCAGCAATTTGAGCAATCCCCATTATAAAACCATACGCATAGTTTACTTGCCCCACATACATAAATATCAACAATGCACCAACATTACTTCCTAAATTAAGAAACTTCGCATTACCTGCTGCTTTTAAAAAATCATACCCAATAAATAAAAGAGCGAACATTAAAAACGAACCTGTGCCAGGCCCTAGAAATCCATCATAAAAACCAATAGCAAAAATAAAAAAGGTAAAAATAATGACGTGTTGACCAGATAATTTCTTATGAGTAGAAATACTACCCCAATCCTTTTTAAATATCGTATAAATAGCGACTGCACCAAGCATTACCAACATCAACGGCTTCAGTACTTCTGGGTTCATTAAATGAACGGTCCATGCACCTACTATAGAGCCTATGAAAGTGATTGGAAATAATTTTAAAGCCGATTTCAAATCAAGATTGCCAGAACGATAAAACACAATATTACTAGTTGCACTTCCCATTGTCGATGCTAATTTATTCGTGGCTACTGCACTTGCCGGATTCAGCCCTGTAAATAATAAAGCTGGTAAGGCAATGAGTCCACCACCGCCTACAACTGAATCTATAAATGCAGCCACAAACCCAAAAACAATCAAAATAATTAATATAGATGGGTCTAAATACAAATCCATACTAGTAGCCTCCCCTTTAGTCACTATTGTAATAGTAACTACCAATTTGCTAAATGTAAAGAGTTATTGTAACGTTGAAATATAAAAGCAAACATCGGAGGACGAAAAAGTGGACTACATAGTACAACAGCTTAAAAAAATTGGTTTTAATGAATATGAAGCTAAATCTTATGTATCTCTTGTGAAACAGGGGCCTGCTACAGCCTACCAAGTAAGTAAGGATTCAGGGGTCCCAAGAGCACGAATTTATGAGATTTTAGGTAACCTTGTAGAAAAAGGAATCGTCATGAAGGAAGAAATAAATGACACCACTCGCTATTCACCTCTACCTGTTGAAATCTTTTTACAGAAAGCGCAATCAGAATGGCAGTCTACTTATGAAGGAATCAGTGATTCATTAAAAAAACTCGAAACTTCCGAGAAAAAAACGGATAATCGAGTGATTACTTTAAAAGACAACAAAACAATCATTAGCTATTGTCAGGCATTAATAAAAAAAGCAGAACACCGTATTGTCATTTCAATGTGGGATGACATGTATGAAGCGTTAAAAGAGGAACTATGTGAGGTAGCTGATAAAGTTTCAGTACAAGGTATTACCTTACATGTTGAAAACCCAATTAAAAATTTAGAAGCTCATCGTATCACACCTTATACAGAAACCCTCTCTACAGAACATTGGTTTATTTTATCGATAGATTCTAAAGAGATGATTTATGGACCATCAATTGAAGAGCGTAACATTGCTTTTTATACAGATGACCCAGTTCATATATACTTACTAGAGGATTATGTATGGCATGATGTTTTAGTGAATCGACTTGTCCGACGTAGCCAAGATGATTTGCAGCAATGGATCACTGCAGAGAGAAAATCCTTCTTTATGGGAAGATAAGAAATATATTAAAAGAATCAAAGAATAAAGCATAAGTTAATGAAATGAAAAACTTATGCTTTATTTGCAAAGTCATACTCAAGTCTTTCAACTATTTCCCCTCCACAAACCGCCCAAACTCCTTCAAAAACCTCAATTTAAAACTCCCCACAGGCCCATTTCGATGCTTCGCCACATGAATCTCCGTCATCTCTTTCTGCACCGTTTCCTTATCATAATAATCTTCGCGATACATAAGCATAATGACATCCGCATCTTGCTCAATTTGTCCTGTCTCTCTTAAATCAGATAAAAGAGGGCGCTTATCTTGACGTGCTTCTACCGAACGAGACAACTGCGACAACGCTACTACACAAACATTTAATTCACGCGCCAATACCTTAAGCTTACGAGAAATTTCACTAATCTCTTGAAATCGATTGCCCTTATGCTTCGGATCACCCGTAATAAGCTGCAAGTAATCTACAATAATTAAAATCTTTTTATCACCGTGCTTCCTCTTTAACTTACGAGTTTGCATCCAAATATCTTGCACCGTAACACCTGCATTGTCGTAAATCTCAAATGGCAGTTCACCAATCTCCGCAAACGCCTTACTCACCTTTTCCCAGTCCTCTATCGCAAAACGATGCTTCGGATTTTTCAGCCTACCTCCTGACACCTCGCCTACGCAAGACGCCATCCTTTTTAACAGTTGCTTACTACTCATCTCTAACGAAAACAACCCAACCGCCGCTCCAGATTTCGCCGCATGCAGTCCAACATTTAGCGCAAACGCAGTCTTCCCCATAGAAGGGCGTGCACCAAGGACGACAAAATCACCATCCTGCAATCCGCACGTCATTTTATTGAGCGACGTATAACCAGTCTCAATACCAGTAATCTCTTTCGCATCTTGATGGAGCTCTTCATATAAATCTACTAGCGCATCCTTCAAATCAAACTCACATACACAGTCCTTTTCCTCTAACTCACAAAGTGCCGTAATCGTCTCACCAATAATTTTCTCACTCTTCTCCGCAATAAGGCGCTCTCCCATCTTGTGCCCGAGAACACCCGCCTGATACATTTTCCAGGCACCTCGAACAAGCCCCTCATAATAAGAGAAGTTGGCAGTTGTCGGCACACCATCCATTAACCCTATAAAATACGCCATTCCCCCGATCCCCTCTAAAAACTTCGGATCTACCCTAGAAATGAACGTTACAAGATCAATCGGTTGCCCCTCTTCTTCCATCTTTCGCATTAACTGAAATATAGACTTGTGCACTGACAGAGAAAAATACTGCTCCGTCAAACGGCACTCCTTAATAAGCTCTCCATCAAGTAATAGAGAACCTAACACCGTCTTTTCCGCCTCCACATTTTGAATACTCATGGACGCCACCCGCGCTCCGCTAAAAAGCGCTGCAACTCTTCCTCAGACGGCGCATTCTTCTCCCACTCCTCACACCTCGCCAAAAACTCCTCCGTCTCCCCCGTACTAACAGACGACTCCTTCTTCCGAAAGCTCGCCGTATCCGCCTCAACCTCACAAACTTTCGTAAATCCTTTTCCGTGCCACCCTCTCAAAATCCCCTTCACATAAGCAACCGTCCGCTTATTATTCTCAAACGCAATTTGAAGAGCCTTCAGCACAAGCTCCTCTGACAAATCTTCCATCCACGCACTCAGTTCCTCCACAGTATGCGGAGACAAACTACCGAAATGTTGCTCATAAAAAGAAAACACGCGACTCCCCGTTTCTTCCTCTATAACCTCTTCTTCCTCTGTCTCCTCGCCAACTGGCTCAACATCATCCACAGCCAAATCACTCGGCATGCCGAAATGCGCTAAAAGCATCGGAACATTCAGCTCCTCCTCAACGCACTTCTGAAGAAACATATGTACAAACTCCTTATTCTTCACACCCTTAAGCTCACGAAGCACACACTTCTCCACATTCGTATTCGTCACCGGATTATAACGAAGCCAATTTAAAACGAATAACTCCCGTGTATCCGCATCATAAAGAATCTTCCCATAATCAATGAAGCGCTGCACAAGCTTATCAACAGTCTCCCGATTATAACCCGTCTCCATCTCAGCTAACCGCTTCGGAAAAGGAAAAATCCCACACTGCGTCGTCTTCGAACAAGTTAACAAGTACACATAAAAATACCGCTCCTCCGGCGTCAAATCCAAAACAAAATCATCCTGCCAAAAATTCACCTGCACAGTACGATACACCGCCATCCCAATTCCTCCCGTCTCCATTCAAAAATGAAAATTTCCTCTTTGTACTATATATAGGAAGGAGGGCCGGGTTTTTGGCGTGTTATTTCAAATTTTTTTTCGACTCCTACTACGGTGTTTGTTGTTGTTTTTGTTTTGTTATGTTTTTTCTTAGTGATTTATTACTTGGTAGGGGCTTGTAAGGGGCTTATGAGGGGCTAGTTATCGGTTACTTCGATTAGGAAGACTCGATCTGAAAAGCCACCTCGTTCTTCTGCTTTCTTTTTACGGATGTTGTTGATTTCTTCTAGTGTTGTGCCTTCGTGTTCCGCTAGGGCGTTTATTATTTCTAGGAGGTCGGATAGTTCTTCAAGTTTATCGGGTTTTGTTTTTGCTTCGATGTATTCTGTTAGTTCTTCTTGTGTTTTCTTGCAGAGTTCCTCTATGTATTCATCTTCGTTTAGGATTCTTGTTGTAGGTGTTTTTCCATTAGCTTTTATTATTTGTGGGATTTTGTTTCGGATTAGTTTGTTGTAGGTTGGCATGGGGTTTTCCTCCGTTTGGTTTTTCTTCTATTATAATGGAAAAGCAGTTTAACTAGTTGTTAAACTGCTTCATTGCTTCTTTTATATAGTTTTCTTCTTTGGTTGTGAAGAGGGTTGGTAATTCGGATAGTGGAAGGTTCGATTTTTGGATTATATCCTCTATATCACTTTGAGGTGTATCAAGATAATTCGTTATCTCTTCTATTACATTGAAAAATCTCTTCAAGGTAACTTGAACATCTTGATGACTCGGATCCTTCTCTTCTACTTTATACTTTTTCAACTTCCCTATCACATCCATAAAGCGCCGATCGAACTTTTCTTTTAGTTCCTTATTATTATAAAAGGCTCGAACACTATCCGTTGAAAAGTGTTCCTCTAGCCATTCCTTATTTTCTTTCTCCCATATGAATGTTTGCAAAAACGAAGAAAACAAAGCGACATCCACTCGTTCTTCCTTTTGAAACTTCTTCGTCATCTCATCCATATGCGAAAGCACCTTAGCAATTCTTTCTTGCTCTGCTAAAAGCAATTCCCTTTGAAAATGCATTTGTCTTAAAAAGTCATCAGTCTCTACATCACGCTGCAATATAATATTTTGAATTTCCCCAAGCGAAAAACCGAGATGCTTAAACGATTGAATTTGCTGCAGCGCATACAAATCATCTTTCGTATATAACCGATGCCCGCCCTCAGTATAATCGCTCGGCTTTAATAAATTAATCTTGTCATAATAACGAAGCGTCCGCACCGTAACATCCCCAACACTTGCAAACTCACTAATCATCCACGCCATATCATCACCTACTCCGATAACTTCTGTTTTACATACTGAAGCATACGAGAAAAATTCATCTCGTTCTGCCTACAATATTGAAACAAACCTAAAACAAGTAACAAAAAAGGAACATTACCTCTATAACGATTTTCATATTCACTAATACCATCATAAAAGCACTCATACTTTCGTCTTCGTAAAACGATATAAATCGCAACAAACAACACTGCAATCATAATAAAAATTCTCTTTCCCCTTATCTCCACTTCTTGTTTCATCACCTATTCTCCTTCCACGATATACTTATCTTCTTTAAATAAAGGAACTCGAATGAAATAACGATATGGTTCGTCGCGTATTACTTTCCACGCAACAATAATCACTTGAACGACCTCAAAGGCAAACACAATCCAAAACAAAACACCACTAATACGCGAACTAATATTAAATAGAAGAAAGATTAACAAATGAAAGTTGAACGCCTTGCGGCAATGGTATTTGTACACTTCATTTTTACGTGCCAGCGTGATGTACATGAGTAGTGGTGAAAAGATTCCTATTGCGGCTGAAAGTAATAGCATGATGATGGTGTTTCTTTTTTCTTTTGTGGTGGTTTTCATGGTTGGTGTAGTCACCCCTTTTTGATTTGTCTTCTTTAGGTTAGGGGGTGACGTTGGGGGAGGTGCAAGGGGATATATAGAAAAATTGATTAATACTCATATAGATAAAATCAGATCTTTACCTTGACAGGGTGGAGGTCATCATTTTAAGATTTCGCATCCACGTTATTTACAATTTATCCGACTAATATTTATCTAATCTATTTCACAATTACATCTATTGTTTTTAAAAATTTCTCCACTTCACCTAAAACTCCCATCGTTCCAGGAATATCAATTATCCCTTTTCCATCTCCCACTCTATAATCCCTCACCACAGCAACCGTCATATATCGCCCATTACCAAATCTAGGTTTCTCCACATTGAAAGAATAATTATGATTTCGTTCGATTAGCGCTTTACTCCACTTATCCCTAAGTTCTTTTCTTCTATCCTTATCAGCAACATGTATCTTAAAACATAATCTGCCTTCTTCTAACTGCAAGTACTGCCTGCAATCATTATCCTCTTGTTCATTCCACCATAAGGCATAGAATCCACCATTCGGATTAGCTACATACCCGTATTGACCTTTGATCCCACGTTGCTTTAGTTCCTCATAAAACCCTTCCCAAGCTTCACCTTTCCACTCACTTAACGGAAGTGTCTTATATGAATCATATTCTTGCTCTATTTCTCTTAAATAAAAATAATAATCTAAAAATATTTGATCTTGAACGCCTCTATCTGTATTTTCTTGTAAAAATTCAAGCATTTGTTTTCTTGTAAACAACATATACTTTGCATCAATCACTGCTGAATAATCACTTTGATTACCTATTTTATAATAGATAGGCAACAAGTCATTTTCTTCATATTTTTTAAATTTCATTACATCTTCATAATAACGTTTCAGTTGATTAGAATGTTCTTTTGTATACGTTTTATCTTCAATTAAAATAGCCTGATTACCGTTAATTTCAATGAGTATATCTAAACCTTTAAATTGTTTCGTAATCTTAATTTCTTTAATAGCGGCTGGAAAGTTCTTTTTATGTATGTCATATATTCTTCTAATAAAATCTATACCAGCTTCATGTAAGTATTCATCGGTTTCTTTATAGATTGGTTTCGCCCACTCTGCTAACCAACAAATAAAAGCATCTTGCGACAACTCACTTGTTCCATGTGAAAATAAATTCGGTCTCTTATCCATTATTTAATCCCCTTTGTATCTAAACTCTATTCCCTAACATTTAACACTTCTAAAACTTCCCTAAACAACACCGATCCTCTCCCAACAACCAACTCCAAAGCAACCTCTTTAACTAGCCCATCTCTCCCCACCATAACAACCTCATTCTCATAATCAACCCAAATCTGAACATCCTGCACGTAATAACTCTTAATAGAAGAAGCCTCATCTAAATTACTGTGATCCAACTCAACCTTAACCTGCTTTGTGAAACGACGCAGCGTTTTCCAAAGAATTCGTTCTTCTTTTGATTTCATAAATAGTTCTGGGAGTTCTTGTACTTCTTTTAATAACGACATAGTTGTTATTGTGTATGTTTGAATGCCATATCCTACTGGACGGATGAGGTGGTCTAGTTTTTTCCATGGTTCTAGTTCGAAATGTACATAATCATCGTTTTGTTGCATTTGAATATGCTTGATTTTGGCGACGTATTGAATTCCGCCTTTTTCTCCATACCATTTTTTCGGTGCATATAACGCTATGTATTTCGCTTCTTGCCATCCTGGTTTTAACTGTGTGACTGGTAACTGGTATAAGCCTTCTTTTCTATATGCTTCATAGTCGGCTTCAGTTTTCACACTGCCCACTAATACTTTTTCTTCTAGTGAGGAGTGCCATTCTTCTTTTGTTCCTCTTGGAAGAATGCCTTCTCTTATAATTTCTTCTGGGCTTTTTTCAATGAGATGATCTAGAAATTGTTCAACCAGTCTTGTTGCGTTTGGTAAGAATGGAAAGCCACCGATATTTACTTTTTCGATACTTTTATAAAATGGATGGTTCTCGTACGCTTCCTCTTGGTTCCATGGGAATAATACGTACGCTCCGTAAGCTGTCCGCTCAAAAGGCCCCTCTTGTTCCACTACTAGTGCGTCTCTGTAACGGTGCATTGTATTAATGTCTTCTTCCATTGGACCAGGGGTGCCATACTTCCTTTTATAATGAGATCTTTCAGCAAAATCAATTCGATATTTCGCATCAAAAATGTATTGATATTGATAGCTCTTTCCCTTTTTCTCAATAGCAAGCATCGTATCTGGTTTTTGTGTAACTGTTGGCAGTCTACCGTTTCTTTTCTGGAAATACAGTTCTATTATTTCATCAGTGACTGGATGCTTGAACGTTCTTTTTGCGGTTTTACTTTCATCTAACGTTACGTACAAACCGTCTCGTTTAACTTGAATTACATCTTGATGGAGCGGTATATATTTTTTTGATAGAATTTGTCCAAGCTTTAAATACGTCCAGTATTCGTATAACCTTGCAACATCTTTTACCGACATTTTGAAAATTTGTCCTCGCAATGTTAAACCTCGCGATAGCCTTAAGAAGATTTGATATGCATCTCTATAGCCTGCTGCCATTTGGATCACGAGTGAAAAGACTGAACGATCTAAATTTCCGATTCCTCTCCAAAATCGATCGTTCAATTCATTTTTCATTCGATACTTCATATTTTTTACACGCTCTAGCAAATCTTCATCAGTTACACCACGTGTATATCTAGACTTTGGCTCTAGCGCCTTAAGTAAATCATCTATTTTATGTACGACTCTTTGAATCATCCATTTAACAAATCGATTTTCCAGCGTATCATAAGAAACTTCCTTATAAGCTGTAATCCCTTTAGTCGGTATATTGTTTTCTCCTTGCAGCAAGTGTGGTCGCTTTCGCAAATAGTTCATTCCGACGGAATCCAATTTACGAATTTTTTCTCCTCGTACAAGCTGATGCCTAGTCATAAGCTTATGATGCGGTTGCCTTTTTATATGCGAGATCGACTTCATAAATCGCTCAAAGGAATCATTTAAAATACGATAAAATTCACTCTTCGATGGATTTGTAGCGTAAATTGCAGATGCTCCTAAGTAAGTTCTCTTTAGTAAATGAAACGCTAAATTATAAATTTCATCATTTACTTCATCTAATAAGGCTCTGTAATCATCCTTATAATCAAGTTTTGCCGGGAAAACTTCAAATGTAACAGTTAATAAAGTTTCTTGCTCGTCTTTAATTTCGAATGTTGTATTTCCTACTTCATTTGGAAACGAAAGATTCCCCATTAACACATGAAGTGATCCCATTTGAATAGAACTAACTTGTTTTCGAAAACCCGGATGTTCATGATAAAAAGAGAACTTTTGGTCCCTTTTTGGAACAACAACAAGCTGGTAACTTCTATTTTCAAAAAAGATTGGCGGGTGTTCGTTCCATTCATCTAGCATCTGCAATCTCGCATCAAATACAGAAACGGATTCCGTCTTCCCATCTACACGAAAATACATCATTTCATCCACGTTCATAGCTTGATATTCTTTTAAACTCTCGTATTTTTCATGATAAGGATTTCCCTTAATCGTCAATGATAGCTCTTCTGTTTCAATCTTAACTAGCTCTATCTCATTATTAGATCCAGAAAGAGGTGAAACCATCATACTCGAACCTCCTTAACATATGAGATAGCTTGTTAGCTGAACGAGGATACTTAGCATAGGAAGCATCATTATTGCCACTATCATATTCTTCATTTGCACATAATACATACAACTGCTTCAATACCTCTTCTGTTCTTCCATCGCTCCCCGCAAGACGCGGTAAAATCTTTTGGTATATTTGATAATCGAGTGCTTCATCAAATGACAATAACTTTCCTTGTTCGTTGTATGCCATATAGAAACAAATTTCATCTCGTATACGGTATCCAACTTGAGCACCTACTGAATCAAGTATTTTATTTATTTCTATTAAAACGTTCGATATATTTCTCACAAGATCTTCATTTTCTTTAAAGCATTCTTTTAAATGAAGATACTTGGTTGCTAAAGAGCTATTAGAAACAATTTCAGCTTCCTTCTCTTCTACATCCATTAAGAAATTAAAATAATCTAAGTTAACGGTATTAAACTCAATTGTATTCGCACGATCTAATACTTTCTTACTTAACGGATGTGTCGTTTCATCCATATTTACAGTTCCGATAATATATACATTTGATGGAATTATAACGCGCTTATTCGTAATTGATTCTGGAAGCACCGGTGACGTAACAATTTTTCCATCTTTCCATTTACGACTTTCAATTACACTTAAAAAGTCACTAAAGTAGTATTCCACTCGAGCTAAGTTCATCTCGTCCAACACTACAAAATAAGGTCTGTTTGGATTTGCGTCTGCATTTTCAAGAACTTTAATTAACGGTCTTTCTTGAAACTCCCCTTGAAGGTTCACATACCCAAGTAAATCAGAGCTATCACTCCAATCAGGTCGAACCGGAATAAGCGTAAATTGTCCATTCTCTTCCGTTGCCCCTAAACTCTCCGCAAACCACTGAACAATTTTCGTTTTCCCTGTACCTGAAATACCTGATAAAATTACAAACGGCTTCGTCTTTAATGAAAGGAAGAAATTAATAAGATCCTTTTTCTCATAATAGAAACCTTTACTTTGAATATAAGAAGACACATGATCGATAATTGATTGTTGATCTAAATACACTTCTTTCCTCTCATAAACCATTTCATATTTCGTTCCTTCCTCTTTATAAGCAATAAATCCCTCATAATAGCGAAGCATTTCTTCTAGATCCTCTACTAACTCATTTTCACTTGGCATTTTATTAGAATCGTACGAAATATAAGCCGCTGTCGAATTCGCATATCCTTTCGCTTTTGGGCTTGTCCCTAGGAAAATATCATCATCTTTTTTCACCTTTTGGGACATATGTATTTGCTCGCGAATCTCTTCTTTAATTTTTTGCATCTCTTCTTTAGACGTTTCCGTCACACCTTGTCCAATGGTTAAATAAAGTCGTTGCATATCTTCACTAAATAAGTAAACGATATAATAACCTCGCTGCGTGGATGTTGTAATATCTCTATGCATTAGCGCAATCCACGGAACTGTTGCCCAATTCCCTTTTCCGACTGACCCTATCACACTGTACTGCTTCTCATTTATAAATGGTAAACGAATGATCTCTGTTGCTATACCATTTCGGACTGTTAATCCTAATTTATGTCCTGCAAATTTTTCTGTTTTTGCATCCAAATATTCTTTCATTATCTTTAAAAAGCCTTCACGTAAACTACTACTCATATTACCGCCCTTTTCTTCACTCTTTTTTATGTATTGTTCGGCTGGAATCCATTCAGCATTAATTATTTCCAATTTCTCAGACCACATCAAGAGATTATGCGTACGTTCTTTTGCTAATGATTCTAGCATTAAATTATCCCCTCTAGAGTTCCGAACAATCGTCATCGCTAAATGTACTAAAGCTTCTTTCTTTTCCCTTCTCGAATACGCTTTTAAAAGATTAAGTACAAACATAACTATGCGAAAGTATTCCTGCTTTAAAACTAACTTTCGAATAATATCATTCTTACTTTTCGCCTCAATATATTCAGTTAATAAAGACGTATTAATATTATGATTATCCTTTAAAAATCCCAGTAATCTTAAATCTTGTCTTCCTTTAGATTTAACTCTATACAAATTACCATTGGTTTGATCACTTAAATTTTTCGGATCGTATGTATTGTTTATTACCTCTTCCAAAAACCCAACAACTTTATGATACTGCTCACATGGCAAATTATCAGTTTGGAACTCTTTAAATGTAATAGCCCCTGATTCCTTTACATCCACAAATGGAAGCTGTGAAAAGAAAGCTACCAAGAAAGTATTACATTCACCCGCTTGTCCAAACTCTTCACTCTTTACTGTACGCATAGCAATAAATTTTCTCCAAGCATCCTTAAGAATTTCAAAACTCACTTTAAAATAAGGTGATGCTTCCTCTTCATATTGCTCACGTGAAAATTTAGCTTCAACGTATAATCCTTCATCATCTTTATTTATAAACAGATAAGTTTTATCACCATTTATATCTTCAATCTGCTTCGTTAATTTAGCCAATTCAATTATGAGTTGCTCTAACATTTTCATCCCCACCGTTACAATTAATTACAATTACTACTATTTTACCAAACTATGTATAAAAGAAAAATCATACGCCATACCGTATGATTTACTAATTCTTATTATTCCCCACTAACTCCCCATACTCCTGACTACTCCGCTCAAGAAATATCCTCGTCTCCCCACTCCCCTTATAAAAACTCTCCCAACCCCGCTCCCTCAAAATCCCCTTCCAACTATCACTCTCCACCATCCTCTTAATGACACCATCCCAATAAGTAACCTCTTCCTCCGTCATATCTTTTGGGCCCATAATTCCTTTCCAGTGCTGGAAGATAACGTTGATTCCTTGTTCTTTCCATGTTGGGATTTCTGGTAGTCGATCTAGTCGTTTTGGTGCGGATACGGCTAGTATTTTTATTTTGCCGGTTTTGTATTGTTTTTCGGCTTCGGATAGGGTCATGGTTGCGGCGCCTATTTGTTTGTTCGTTAGGGCGTTTATGATTTTTTCTTTGTTTTCGTAGACGAAGAATTGTAGTTCGGCAGGGTTTATGCCGAAGGCTTTGCTTACTTGTACGAAGGATAGGTGATCGTCGTTTCCTAGGCCGGGGGCAACGCCGATTTTGAAGTTTTTCTTGTCTTGTTTGAGTTGTTCCATTAGTTGCTTTGCGTTTTCTATGTTTGATTCTTTTGATACGACAACGACTTCCCAGTCCGATGCGAGTGTTGCGAGCGGGGTGAAGTCTTTATATGTTAGTTTACTGTGGCCTAGTAGGTTGTTCGTTATGAGTAAGCTTGAGTTAATCGCCAGTACGTGACCGCCTTTTTGTTTCGTATATTTCCATCCGACGTCACCGCTGCCACCTACTTTGTTTGTGACTGTAATTGGTTTTGTGAAGATTTTTTCTTCTGTGAGCGTTTTTTGCATCGCCCGTGCTGTTAAGTCCCATCCTGCTCCTTGAACGTTTGGTGCAACGATTTCTACTTCTTCTATGTTCACTTTATTCGTATGGGATTTTTCCGAAGAACAACCAGCTATTACTCCTGTCATAATCCATATACATAGTAATAATCGCTTCTTCATAGTCCTCGTCCTATTCGATATTTTCGTTCTGGTCGTCCTATAATGCCGTATGTGTACTCTACTGTGCATTCGTTTGTCGCTACTAAATATTCTAAGTATCTTCTTGCGGTTGTTCTGGAGGCCCCCATTTGTTCTCCCATTTCTTCTATTGTAATTCCCTCTTCGAATCCTTTTATAATCCCTTTCACTTTTTGCAGCGTTAACGGATCCACACCGGTCGGTAAGTTTTTCATGTCTTGTGTTTGCGAAATACCGAAGAAGTTATCGATGAGTGCTTGATTCACTTCATTGTTACTATGTAATAATTGTTTCTTTCTTTTATAGTCTTCAATTGTGCGAACAAATTTTTCTAACGTGACCGGTTTTATAAGGTAGTTGCTTACGCCGTTTCGAATTGCTTTTTCTAGCATATGGTTTTCATTCGCCGCAGTAACCATAATGACGTCAACGTTTGGAAAGTCAGCATGGATTTTCGGTAATAGTTCCGTTCCGATTCCGTCTGGTAAGTAATTATCTAATAGAAGTAAATCGATGTCTTCCCTTTGTAGTAATTCCATCGTTTCTTTCGCGTTCAATGCTTTTCCGATCACTTTTACGTCCTTTATTTTTGATAAAAACTCTTCCTGAATTTGCGCGACGCGGAAATCATCTTCTGCAATTGCAACCTTCAACATATGCCCATCCCCCTGTTTGTTATGTACTTTCTCTCAATGTTTTCGGAAGGTAAATTGTAAAAATAGCTCCCCCATTTTTCTCGTTTTGAATTTCAATTGTTCCCCCTAGTACATCTACCATTTCTTTCACATTTGCTAGTCCGTAACCACGATCATTTCCTTTCGTTGAAAACCCTTTTTGAAAAATAGTCGTCATTTTTTCTGCCGGTATTCCTGCTCCACTATCTATCACTTCAAACACAATGTCATGTCCAATATCCGTAACGAAGAAGGAAACATTCTTCTCCTCTTGCCCACTCACCGCATCAAACGCATTGTCGATTATGTTTCCAAGAATCGTAATAAGGTGCGACACCTTTATATGGTCTGGTAACGGATGAAGCGCACTATCTCCTTCAATATGAAAATCAATTTTCTTCTCAGACGCTGTTCCGATTTTCCCTAATAAAATAGCTTGTACTTTTGCATCATGAATTTGATGGAATAAAATATGGTTTTGGCTTTGATGAATGTTAGATTCTTGCTGGATAAATTCAATTGCTTCTTTGTAATGTCCTAACTGAAGTAATCCTGATAAAACGAAAAGTTTATTTGTAAATTCATGCGTTTGAGCGCGTAAATCCTCGGAATACTTTCTTACCTCAGATATCGTATTCACTAAGTTTTGCAGTTCTGTTTTATCTCTAAAACTACACACAACGCCTACTGTACTGTTATTTTCGAGTATCGGTGTCCTATTTAAAATAAACACTTTATTTTGAAACGCGATTTCTTGATCGTTTTCTAGCACTCTTTCCATATTAAATTCCGGTAAAACTTTTGAAATGTGCTGCTGCATATAATCATCATTTACATGTAGCATTTCTTCTGCCGACGTATTCATCATCGTAATAAAGCCATTTTGATCAATGGCGATAATCCCTTCTTTTATAGATAGTAGTATCGCACTTCGTTCCCGGTATAACGCTGCGATTTCATTCGGCTCTAAACCGAGTGTATCTTTACGAATGCTACGTGCTAAAAGAATGCCACCAACAATTCCAGCTACTAATACAGCTAAGGAAAAGAGTATAATTTCTTTCGTTCTACTCAGTATGTTAGATTCAATACCTTTTATTAAAAACTCTACTGTCACAACACCTACTACTTGATCATAGTCTCCGTTATGAACAATAATGGGTGCCTTCGCCATTAAAGCAGGACCACTTTCACCATTTCCTTCAAGCGTATAATAACCGCCAAAAGTGAGTGCTTCATAGTTATATGGATTGTTACTCTTTGTACCAATTAACTCCGAATTAGAATGGGAATACATCACCCCAAGGCGATCTTCTATAATGACATAATCTGCGCCAGCTTGTTCACGAACTTGTTCCGCAATGGATTGAATCGCACTTTTATGCTCGTTATTTTGAAAAGCTTCTTTTATAGCTGGCATAAAAGAAAGCGACTTCGCTGTTTGCAGTGCTAGCTGCTCCACTTGGCGCTTCGTATCAACGGACTGAATGTAAACAAATATTCCTGCTAATAGGAGAACGACAAATAAAATTAACGCGATAATTAAGCTTACTATTTTCGTTTGTAATGACACTTTACGCGATTTCTTCATACTTCATATCCTTTGATAAAATATTCAAAACTATCAATCTCCTTTTTCTATTATTATGACAAAACGAATAATGAAGCAACTATAAAAACACTCAATGTACATAAAGTACAAAAAGAATAAAATTGTCATAATATTGAGATTTTATTCTATAGACAGTACAATTCAACTATAATGAACGCGCTTTCATATTTATCATTTTATTTATAAGCACGAGGAGGAATGATTATGGCTCAAGTAAAATCTAATCGAGTCGCCGGCAATATTTTCAAAGGTTCTGTCGGCAATTTAATTGAATGGTACGATTGGTACGTTTACTCTGCTTTCGCTGTTTACTTTTCAGCAGAGTTCTTTCCTAAAGGAGATCCAACGAGTCAGTTACTGAACACAGCAGCTATTTTCGCAGTTGGATTTTTAATGCGCCCTATCGGAAGTTTATTAATGGGACGCTATGCGGATCGGCACGGACGCCGGGCAGCATTAACACTTTCCATTACGGTTATGGCGGGTGGTTCTTTAATTATCGCCTGTACACCTAGTTACGAAAGCATCGGTATTATGGCACCCATTATTTTAGTTCTTGCCCGTTTACTGCAAGGATTATCACTTGGCGGAGAGTACGGAACTTCCGCAACGTATTTATCTGAAATGGCTAGTAGTGGACGCCGCGGCTTTTATTCAAGTTTCCAATATGTAACGCTCGTTGCTGGACAAATGGTTGCGTTAGGCGTTCAAATTGTTCTTCAGCAATTGCTAAGCGAACCAGATATGAAAGCTTGGGGCTGGCGCATTCCATTCATTATTGGAGCGATGGGTGCAGTAGCTGTATTATGGCTTCGCCGCACAATGGATGAATCGGAGCAGTTTGCAAACATAAAATCACAAAAACGCGAAAGCGCAGGAACCGTTCGCGCTCTTATGAAACACCCGAAAGCAGTATTAACAGTAGTCGGCCTAACATTAGGAGGCACTGTCGCATTCTATACGTACACAACATATTTACAAAAGTTCATGGTAAACACAGTCGGTCTTCCGAAAGAAGTTGTAAGCTGGATTAACTTTGTCGCACTACTTATCTTCGTCGTACTTCAGCCAATTGCGGGGCTATTATCTGATAAAATTGGACGCCGCCCACTATTAATGGCTTTCGGTATTCTCGGAACGTTACTAACAGCACCAATCTTCTTCTTCATGGAAAAAACGACAGAACCAATCGTAGCGTTCTTACTTATGATGGTCGGTCTCATTATCGTTACTGGTTACACATCGATTAACGCGATTGTAAAAGCAGAACTCTTCCCGACTGAAATCCGTGCACTTGGCGTAGGTTTACCATATGCACTAACCGTTGCGATATTTGGCGGAACAGCTGAGTTCATCGCATTATGGCTAAAGAGTATCGGAATGGAATCACTATTCTACTTCTACGTAGCTGGATGTATCGCGATAAGCTTTATTACGTATTGGCGTATGGATGAGTCATCAAAGACTTCGCAGATTGAGGCGGAGCTTGGTGGTGGGGATCAATTAGTTAATAATAAATCTAGTTAAAATTATGTATTCTATGTTCTTCGGTTATCTGAAAAAGCATAATTCATTAATATGCAATTTAAAAACCTCTACTTATATGTAGAGGTTTTTGTATGACGAAAAAACACGTAGTTCCATTGTTATTTTACAAACCCCAAATTCTTCCTCATCTTAAAGTGGAACAAATTTATTACTTAGAGTGTCTAATAAGTGTATTTCTAATATGAGTTGTCCAGATTGGATACAACATATCCCGTTTGACATCTATTTTTATGTATTACAAAAAAATGAAAGGACTTATTATTCCCAAAAGTAAAAAACATGTATTGTAATACTACAGTTAAGTATTACAAGTTTAATACTTTCACAGGTGAACCATTACAAGTGGAAACAAAAAAGAAATAACGCAAACTGTGACTTATCAATCATATAAAGTGAAACTTTAATCAGCGGGGGTCTTACTGCCCGTTAATGCGGGATAAACGTTTTGGATGTCATTTAACCTGTGAAATTTTAGCTGCAGTAGTATTGTTACCCAATGCCATCTTTAATTGCATTAGTATTTAGAATACCTAGACAAAATCCATATATTCTTGAAAGAGGTTGAAAATTTATGTTCGTTTTAAACAAGTTCTTTAACATTTTACATTACAAAAAGATTGTACCTGTAGTATTACTTTCATGTGTATCACTTATAGGCTGTTCCAATAGTAATGCTCAATCTGAACCACCTAAACAAACGAATCAAGCTAATCAAATTAAACAAGAAAATACAGGAAATCAATCTTTTGCTAAACTTGAAAAAGAATATGATGCTAAGCTTGGTATTTATGCACTGGACACAGGTACGAATCAAACTATTGCTTATCATTCAGATGATCGTTTTGCGTTTGCATCTACATCTAAATCATTAGCTGTGGGCGCTCTTTTACGCAAGAACTCATTAGAAGCTCTTGATCAAAGGATTACGTATACTCCTGAAGATCTTTCTAATTATAATCCAATTACTGAAAAGCATGTTGATACAGGAATGACGTTAAAAGAACTTGCAGATGCTTCTGTTCGATATAGTGACAGCACAGCACATAATTTGATTCTTAAACAGTTAGGAGGTCCCTCTGAATTTGAAAAAATCTTGAGAGAAATGGGAGATACTGTTACTACTTCAGAACGATTTGAACCTGAATTAAATGAAGTGCATCCAGGAGAAACACATGATACCAGTACACCAGAAGCAATAGCTAAGACGCTTCAATCATTTACATTAGGGACTGCACTTCCAACAGAAAAACGTGAACTATTAGTAGATTGGATGAAGAGAAATACAACTGGAGATAAATTGATTCGTGCGGGCGTACCAAAAGGATGGGAAGTAGCTGATAAAACAGGCGCGGGATCTTACGGAACAAGAAATGATATCGCAATTATTTGGCCACCAAATAAAAAGCCAATTGTTCTTGCTATACTTTCTAATCATGATAAAGAAGATGCTAAATACGATGATAAACTTATTGCAGATGCAACCAAAGTCGTGTTAAATACCTTAAAAGCTACGGAATAAATGATAATATGTTAAAAGTTTTCTATTTTAGGCGGGTGTTTTCATCAACTAAAAATTTAATAGTGTCCCAAAAACGAAATTTGGTGCTAACTTGTAATAAAAAGCTCATTTTTATTGTTTGGGGATAAATCATTCTTTAAGCTTGATGGCGATTTGGTGCTATCCCTAAAACATCTGGACTTTAATAGCCAACTAAAAAATGCAAACAAAAAGACCTTTAATCAGTCGTTTTGTTTGCATTTCCTTTTTCTAAAACCACAGAAAAGATAAGTACTATAGTTAACAGCATAATAAACCTTACTTCACTTCCATCACTTACAAAAAATGAATACAAAGTATATATTAAAATTAATATTCCATAAATAATTTTGTGCAATGTACTCCCTCCTTTTTGCCCTATATATTTTAGTATAAAAGTTTGATTCAAGTCCTATATCCAAATGAAAATAAAAATACTTTTCTCTTGTTCATTTATCTATTTTCTTTTTATAACTCAAACTTCTTCGAATCGTACTTTTCTAGAGTTTGCTGCAATTCATCTTGTTCATATGGAATATGCTTATCTGTCTGTATATCTTCAACATTTGCTCCACCTGCTAATAATCTCCTGTACATAAAAGAGTGCCCTGTTAATACTGTTTTAATCATTTTGTATCGCCCTCCTTTTGTTTGATTACTTGTATCATAAAACAAGTATCTGAAGTTGATATGTAGTCTATCTAGAGTGTATGTAAATTTAGAAAATCTCTAATAAAATGTTTGTATTATAACGTCACCACCAAAACTATTGCCCTAAACACCATGATTTGAAGAGATAGGCCCCCATGTTCTAGTCTCAATTCCTCCTACAGTTCTATATTCAGTAAAACTGGTTAATCCCTATAATATAAAAAGAGCACCACTTTTTGGATGCTCTTCGTTATAACTATATATTATTTAATTTCCTTCTTTTGCTGGTACCATTTTTCCTTCTTGAGAGTCTGTACCCTCTGTTCTTTCAACAGTTTTTGCATGTTCTAGTTTTTCAGGGGCTCCCATTTCAAATCCAGATTGAGAATCTGTACCTTCTTTTGTTGGTACCATTTTTCCTTCTTGAGAACCTATACCTTCTGTTCTTTCAACAGTTTTTGCGTCTCCTTTAGGAGTTGCTGGCACTGCATCTTTAGGTAAATCAAAGTTTTGTGAGAAAGACGTTGTTCCATCTGCACTTTGTGTAATTACTTGATTTGAACTATCTTCATTTGACTTTAAATTGTCCATTTTCGCATCATCTGCACCTACTGCACCTCCCGCTACCAATCCTGTACTTAAAAGTGCTCCTGCTAATAATGTTTTAATCATTTTTCATTACCTCCTGTTTATTTGTAATATTCATCAAAAAAGTATCTAGAGTTAATGTTTTAGTCATTATCTTTATCTACTTGCTTTTTGATTACATTTAGCATAAGACAAGAATCTATAGTTGATATGGACTGTATCTGGAGATTATGTAAAGAAAAATAGATGATCAATTGTATATCCTAATGAATGCTTAGACAAGATTGAAACTTTATATGAGTTTGAACAATTGAGTTCCCCTTTGTTTTTGGGTGTAAGGTTTTTAGCTGGAGTGGAGTGAGGACTAACCTTTTCTAATTTGAAAGCAAACTTTTTATTATTAGTTTACATTCAAAACACTGTAAATAAAGATGTTAAAAATCCGTGAACAAAACACCACATCTCACTGATGTCCACCACATCAGAAGTATGGCAGGGAATTAAATATAATCCTCCCCTGTCTTTATGCATTGAGATAGAAAAAATTATAAATATAGACTTAAATATTTTTTTGAAAGGATATTATTTAACAAACATAAAAAAGAGCTACAGCTGTATGAGAACCTTAGCTCTTTTTTATGTTTATTGTTTATTATATAAATTATTTAACGTTACAAGCCATACCAGTTATCATATTACCAACTGAAATACCACCAGGTTCCCCCGATGCTCTCCCTCTAAAACAAATGACAAGCCACCTCATGCCCCTTCTCAATCTCAACCATCTTCGGTACTTCCTGCGCGCATTTTTCAGTGGCGAATTTGCAGCGCGTTCTGAATTTGCAGCCGGATGGTGAGTTTAGCGGGCTTGGTACTTCGCCTTGCAGGATGATCCGTTCTTTGCCTGTGCTTGTTGGGTCTGGTTCTGGCATGGATGAGAGTAGTGCTTGTGTGTATGGATGTGCCGGTTTTGTGTATAGGTCTTCGCTGTCGGCAATTTCTACTATGTTTCCTAGGTACATGACTCCGATTCTGTCTGATATGTGCCGTACCATTGATAGGTCATGTGCGATGAATAAGTATGTGACACCTGTTTCTTCTTGGATGTCTTGCAGCATGTTTACGACTTGTGCTTGGACTGAGACATCTGGTGCTGAGATTGGTTCGTCACATAGGATAAAATCTGGTTTTACAGATAGTGCGCGCGCGATGCTGATGCGCTGTCTTTGTCCTCCGCTAAATTCGTGCGGGTAGCGATATAAGTGTTCTTCTTTTAGGCCTACCTTTTTTAGCAGGTCTAAGATGATTTCTTTTTGTTCTTCTTTTTCATAAGTGCCGTGAATGTTCATTGGTTCGCTAATAATTTGGAATACATTCATTGCTGGGTTTAATGATGCGTATGGATCTTGGAAAATGATTTGCATTCGTTTTCTATATTCTTTTAGTTCACTTTCCTTTAAACTTGCGATGTCTTTTCCGTCGAATAGGATGTTCCCTGAAGTGACATCGTGTAAACGAATGATGCTTCTTCCTGTCGTTGATTTTCCGCAGCCCGATTCGCCTACTAATCCGAATGTTTCACCTTTTTTAATTGTGAAGCTTAAGTCATCGACTGCTTTTAATTGCTCTATTTTTCTGCCGAATAGTCCCTTTTTAATAGGAAAATATTTTTTTAAGTTCCGAACTTCAATTAAGTTTTCTTCATGCATGTGAATCACCTACCGCCCTATCGTTTAACCAACACATGGAACGTCTTTCGTTTCCGATTTCAAAATATGGCGGACGTTCTTTTTCACAAATTTCCATCGCATGCGGGCAACGCTCTGCGAATGGGCAACCTTGTGGCGGGTTTAATAAGTTAGGCGTTACACCTTGAATTGGCGCGAGTCTTTCTTTTACGCCGTTCGATATTTTCGGCAAGGAGTTTAATAGCCCTTTCGTATATGGATGATTCGGTGATTGGAAAATATCAAATACAGGTCCTTCTTACATGATTCTTTCTTGTGAATTGTTTCTATATTTTATATTAATAGAGTTTGTTATTCAAAGTTAAGACCATAACACTCAAAATAGGAAAACAAAAATGAAAAAGGCTACTTTGATACCAAGTAGTCAATGTGTCCTATCAGAAAGGTGTTGTAACCTACAAAGAAATTAATTTATATGCTGATCAACTTGTCTTCAAACTGAAAGATGGAAAAATTGAAACATACTTCTCGTTAAAATCTTGTATGCATAATAAATGGATAAAAAGTTAGAAAATCCATAGGATAAGCCTTCTGCTTGCCCGCAACCGTACCACGCCCACAAACAAAAAAGACCACCAACAGGCAGTCTCTCAAAACTCAATCCTATTCCCCACTCCACGCTCCACCGCTTTCTCATACAAATACTTCGCAACAATAATATCCACTACCGCCAAACCAACCGATTTGAAAACGGTAATCTCTTCATCGTTTTCGCGGCCGGCTTTTTCCCCGCTTATGATTTGGCCGAGTTCAGCGTGGATGTCGCTTGCTTCAAATAAACCTTCTCGCACTGGAACTTGAAGGTCACCTGTTTCTTCTAATGCTGCTTCTTTTGATTCGACTACTACTTTGTTAGCACCCGCGATAGCGTGAGATGGTAATTCTTGCATGTTTGGCCTGAATGAGCCAACGGCGTTTACGTGAACGCCTTTTTGTAGTTTTTCTGAGAAGACTGGTGTGGATGCGTTCGTAGTTGTGATGATGATGTCTGCTTCGCTTATTGCTTCATTTGCATTGGAATAGACATATGCAGGTTTATTGAATCTCTCTTGTATATATTGCGCAAATGCATATGCTTTTTCTTCTGTTCGATTGTATAAAATGACTTTTTCGATAGCTCTTACCGCAAATACAGCTTCTGCAATTCCCTTCGCCTGTTCTCCGGTCCCGATTATGCATAAAGTTTTTGCGTTATGACGAGCTAAATGTTTTGTCGCTACTCCTGATAGAGCCCCTGTTCGAATCATCGTTAAGTAGGATCCTTCTAAAAGTGCGAGCGGTTCTCCCGTTTGAAAGTCTGATAGCATAACAATCCCGTTTATCGTTTTCTTTCCTATCTTTTTGTTCTCGGGGACTACTGTTACTACTTTTAAGCCAAGTACCTCAAGTCCTTCCGCTACTGAAGGCATAATTAATGCAGTGTTTTGCTCGTTCGCAAATGGTAATGAGCTGCGAATTGGTGTAATCGTTCTTTCTGCGGAAAATTCTTTTAAAGCAAGCGCCGCGTATTCAATGACTTCATTCATATTTACTAAGTTTCGTTGTTCGTTCGCGCTTATGACTAGCATATCTTTCCACCTCCTCCTCTTATCCTAACAAAAATCCCCGATTCAAATCATCTCTCGGATCTATAACGAATTGATGAAACCCTGTAATAAATGCATGCCCCGTTATTTTCGGAACGACAGCTTCATATGTATCTACCGCTGTTACCGACAATACTTCCCCCTCGAATTTCCCGTCAGTAATGCATTCGTGGACGAAAAGTTCTCCCTTTTGTAAGGCATCTCTTTCAAAAAGAGTTGCGATTCTTGCGGAAGTTCCTGTGCCACAAGGAGAACGATCAACTTGCCCATCAGCAAAGATTGTTACATTTCGTAAAGTTGCGTCTTCCCCTTTCGGTTCATCTGAGAAAATAACGCCGTATATTCCTTTTAACCCTTCTTCAAGCGGATGCTTTACTTCCATTTTGCTCTCGATGTAGTGCTTAATTTTACCGCCCCACGCTTGAATAGCAGCTAAGTCTTTGAAATCAACCTTCAAACCAAGTTCTTTACTATCTACTACCGCGTAGAATGCTCCACCAAACGCGATATCTACTTGAAATTCATAGTTATCTATTTTAATAGGAACATCTTTTTTGTATACAAATGAAGGGACATTTTCAAATGATACGGACTCTACTTCGCTCCCGTTATATTTTGCGTACGCAATCACTTCCCCGGCAGGGCTATCAATAATGAACTTTTGTTTCTCACCTGTCACTTCAAACATACCTGTTTCAATTCCGACTGTAATAACAGCGATAATGCCGTGCCCACACATCGTACTCCAGCCTTCATTATGCATAAATAATACGCCAAAATCAGCGTGAGCACTTGCAGGTGGAGTAATGATACAACCGTACATACCGTGATGTCCTCTCGGTTCATACATAAGAACCTCGCGAAGGTGGTCCAAATTCTCCATACAGTACGCGCGTCTTTCTAGCTGCGTTTCCCCTTTTATTTCTGGCACGCCGCCTGTAATAATTCGAAGCGGTTCCCCAGCTACGTGAGCATCAATTGTCGTGTACACTTTACTAACCTTCATTTCTATCTCTCCCCTATATGTTGATACTATTTTTATTGCAAATATCATGCCAACGCATAGGGTATAAATTGGTATACATTGTGTAAAAAAGCATACACTACTGTCTATTTTTTTATACAGTAGACAGTGAGTGACTCTTAGCCCGCACAAAACAAAAAAGCCATAACGTCACTACTTGAGCAAAGTTATGGTTCCTTCTTAAATTATTTCGCGGGATTGGAGCCAAAATCAAATTTATATGTCACTCGGAAATTTTTCCCACTCACTTAAATGCATGACATCTTGTTTTACGTTTTTCTTTTCAGGAAGTAAACATAGAAATTCTAAAGAATTACCGTCCGGATCATAAAAGTAAAGATTCGCAGTAGGTGTCCACGTCTGAACCATAGGCTCAGACGGTTCAAGACCGAAAGCGGACCTTGGGTTTATTCCTTTATTAAGAAGCCATTCTCTTGCATGAGTGATTTCTTCATAGTTAACCTTGAATGCAAAGTGACTTTTATGGAATTCCTCTTCTGATACCTCCCAAATGCCCAGCATTTGTTCCTTCTTATTATCTTTATCAAACCAAAAGAATGCGACACGGCGTTCTTCAATTGTGCGAGCATGAAATAATCCAAGTTTCGTATAAAACTCTTTTGCTACTTCTAAATTTTTTGTTTTAACATGCGTTTCATATAAAGTACCTGGAAACAAAGCATATTCCCCCTTAATATTTTTAGAAATTCTTACTATAAAGCCTATTTTAATAACCTAGAAATAGAAGTAATATCATATTCCCCTTAAATCTTTTTTCAATTTTGTAGTCCTAATGCTGAATAAAAAAGAAAATTCTCTCCCCCCGCCACATATACTGTTCAAAAGCAAAAAGGAAGTGATCCAATGTATTACGGAACGAAAGGCTGGTACGTAGCTGAATTAAAAAAATTAGGCGTGCGCTATCTTGAAGGACGAAAACTAGAAAGTTACCGCGGGCACGTCTTACGCAATTTATTACTTGCACAACAAGAGAAATTAAAAGAACAGTAATATAATAATGTAACGATATCAACAATTCAACATAGGATATCGACTTACCGACAAATTCCGCTAATTCATCTATCTAAACTACCAACCAATCACACATCAATACAAACAAAAAAGGTCACCCAAACGGGTGACCTTCCTTTCTTATTCACAAACAAGAATTTGTCTAGTAAATGATCCTTTTCTTGTAATACAGCGATCTGTAATTTCAAATCCTGCTTCATGAATCATGTCGTCCATTGTTTCCATCGTGACAACGACTACCTTTTTAGCGATGCGGCGCGCGCTTGAAAGAATGGAAAACTGGTCTTCTGGTGTTGCATGCGTAAATAAGTCGTACGGCATATCGATAATTGCAACGTCGTAGTTCTCAGTAATTTCCTCAATTGGACCTATTGTTACTGTCCCTTCAAATCCGAAATGTGCGATGTTTTTTCTCGTTCCAAGCACCACAAGTGGATTTATATCTCTACCAACGATGTTAATTCCCATAGAAAGTGCTTCTACTACTACTGTTCCAATACCGCAGCACGGGTCAATTGCTCGTACTCCATCTGGATTTGGTACAGCGATATTTGCAACTGATCGCGCAACACGTGTGCTAAGAGATGTCGAATAACTGTGCGGTTTTTTTATGTGATGATACCAAACTGGCTCACTTTCTACATAGTGTCCGAAGTACCAGCGTCCTCCAAGAGGAACAATCCCGAATACACGCTCTGGATTACGAACATCTGCTTCTCCTTCAATATGCATACCGAGGTCGCGTTCAATGAGACGTCTTTCCCCATATTCAATTTTATTTTCTTTGCCAAGATCATTGATTTTAACGAAGATAACTTTAAATGACGCCCCCGCCAAATCAATTTGTTCTACTTGTTTTAAAATACTTTCTAAGTCGTCTCCTTCATACATAACCTCAACGCGCTCTTTAATAAATGCACTTCTACTCGGTTCAATTTTGACATCACTTTTCAAAATATTAACGTGAGACTCCGTTCCAAAGAACGAGCGCATTTCCAAGTAACATAAAGCACGCTCCTCCTCGCGAAATGCATACGTATATATACATGCAGGTGTTTTACTATGATTATTCAATCTATGATCATCCTCTATCGTTTAAAATTATTATGATTACAATTATTCGAATATCTTTTTTACGTAAAATTAAATGATATCACATGCCAGAAATAAAGAGAAACGTTAATAAATAAAAGAGACTGCCTATTGGCAATCTCTTTTGATTCCTTAACGGAAAGAAGATACGTTATTACCCTTTGCTTCGTAATAATCTAAAATCCCTTGATAAATCGCTTCTGCTGCACGTTGTTTCTGTGCTGCTGTAGCGAGTTTATTTGCATCATTCTTATTATCTACAAATGCTAATTCTGTTAGTACAGCTGGCATTGTATTATATTTTATTACGTACCAATTATCCTTTTTCACACCACGGTCATGTGTTCCAAGTGCTGCTACAAGGCGTTTTTGAATTTTGTCTGCTAATAAGCGACTGTCTTCCGAATGTGGATTCGTTGATCTTGTCGGTGCTGCTGCATAATAGAATGTTTCTGTACCATGTCCATCTTTACCTGTAGAACCGTTACCGTGAATACTTACGAAGATATCACCCTTATTTTCATTAGCAAATTCTACTCTTTTTCTTAAAGAATCGCTAGAATCTACTCCTGGGCGTGTATCGTTCGTACGTGTTAACTTAACAGTAAATGGTGTCTTGTTCTCAAATATTTTTTGTAATCGTAAAGATGTGTCTAATACGATTTTACTTTCTTCCTCATAATAACCAACATTACCCGAGTCAATTCCACCGTGACCTGGATCAATAATAATCGCTTTACCTTCTAAGAAGTTCTCTTGTTTTACTGGGTTTAATTGATTTTTATCCACCCATTGGAAGCCACTATTTGTACGGATACGAATCCAACTATCTTTTTCTTCAACAACTACTACTTTTTGCGCTTCACGTTTCGCTAGCACTTTAGAAGAATGTGACGCTTCTGCATATGTTGTAAATCCTTCATTAATAACTTCTGTTTTTTCTTTTAAAGGTGTCCATTTCTCACCTTTGCTCGTTACAATTTTAATCCATCCATCTCGCTCTTCTTTTACTACAACTTTTTGTGGATCATGTTGCATGTCAGTAATTCCTGAAGATAAAGATGGTTGGTGATATGTAATAAACTTACGATCTATATACATTTCCTTCGTTGTTTCTTCTGGTTTGCTCGTATTATCATTATTTTTCTTTAGCTTGTCCGCTTTATACGTCATTTGCGCTGCTTGCTCACGTGGTATAGACTGATTTGGACTCCAAATTGTCTTCCCAGTACCCGCTGAAATCTCTAACGCTACTAAAATATTTGCTGCTTCTTTACCGAAATGACCTTCTAAATCAGTAAATTTATTCGTGATTGGGGCTTGTACTAAACCTTTTAATTTATAAGCCTTAACAAGCATAGAAGCCATTTCAGCACGCGTTACTTTTCCATCAGGATCAAATACGCCTGCTCCTCGGCCTGCAATAATATTTTCTTTTTCAATTGCTGCAATATACTGAGTTGCCCAATGATTTTTTGAATCATTAAAAGATGGTTTCCCAGCTGGATCCACTTTTAATCCAATTGCTTTCGCTATAATTGTCGCTGCTTCCGCACGTGTTAAAAGACCTTTTGGCGCAAACGTATCACTTGTCATACCGCTAATTACATCTCGATCTACTAAATAGTAAATTGCGTCTTTTGCAAATGAGTCGTCTGCAACATCTGAAAACTTCTTCGTTTCTGCTAAACTACTAACTGGATAAGCTAGTAAACTTGCTGCTAACATACCAGCAGCTATTGCCTTGTACTTCATAAAAATTAAATCTCCTCTCGAAATCTCACGTTATACAATTCTCTTAATCAAAATAATATTAAAAATATTAACTGGTAAATAACTCCTATAATAGTTTATAACATTCTATCACTGTAGTAAATACGTTTCCTACCTATATTATTAAAAATGGGTATATAAGGAATAATAAATATAAATACATTTCAAAAAGCGATTAATTACCCACCAAATGAAAAGCTGATTAAAAATAATATTTTTAATCAGCCCTCTCTATTTTCTATGAAATTATTCTTCAATTAAATGAGACATTACATATGCATATACTAACGCTTCTGTATGTACAATCGAACTTTCATGTGTGCGCTCAAATGCATGAGAAGAATCAATACCCGCTCCAATTAATGCATGTTTCACATCAAATCCAGCGTGAATCGCAGCTGATGCATCCGATCCATAGTACGGATAAATATCTACTTTATATTCAATATTGTTCGTTTTCGCAAGCTCTACTAAATGTTTACGCAGTGCATAATGATACGGACCACTAGAGTCTTTTGCACAAATAGATACAGTATACTCGTCAGATGCTTGTCCATCACCTAGCGCTCCCATATCAACTGCTAAATATTCAACCGTTTCTTCTGGAATGTTAGAGTTACCACCGTATCCAATCTCTTCATTATTAGAAATTAAGAAATGAGTTGTATATGGTAATGTTATGTTTTCATCTTGTATTCTCTTAATTAATTTTAATAAAATCGCAACACTTACTTTGTCATCTAAATGACGTGATTTTATGTATCCACTCTCTGTAATTTGAACGCGCGGATCGAATGAAACGAAGTCTCCTACTTCAATTCCTAATTCACGTACTTCATCAGCTGAAAAGACACGCTCATCAATACGAACCTCAATATTTTTCTCGTCGCGTTTCGCTTCACCTGCATCTTTATATACATGCACAGATGTTTGATGTATTAAAATCGTTCCTGTATAAGTCTTACCGCTTGATGTTTCAATTTCGCAATATTCCCCCTCTACAGAGTTCCAGCGAAATCCGCCAATCATAGAAAGACTTAGACGACCGTCAGGCTTAATTTCTTTCACCATCGCCCCTAACGTATCAACGTGTGCCGTTAATAAACGGTGCTGTGCATCATTTTTCCCTTTTACCGTTAAAATAAGAGCGCCTTTATTGTTACGCTTCGTTTCTACGTTCCACTCACTTACATAGTTTTCAATAAAACGAATGATTTTCTCTGTATTTCCAGACGGACTCGGAATAGAGACAAGCTCCTTAATAAGTTCCATCGTTTCTTTCGTATGATGTGCCATTGTCGTTTCCTCCTCATTTTCTCTACTATTCAGTATACCGAATTTACTATGAATCCTCTACTAATATAGTTTAATTTTCTAAATTATATTAAAATTCACTTTAACAAAAAAACATAGCGTTATTCATAAACACTATGCTTTCTATCAAACTATTCTTCTGACACATCTAATAAATAAATGCCTCTTTCAAACCCACCGCGCTCTATTTCTTTTTGCTTTCGTAGACGTTCTACATCTTCAATTGTTGCACCTTCTGCACGCGCTAAAGAGATAATTACTTCCAGTGCATCCGCAAGTGAATCTAGCGCATGTTCACGTTCTTTCATAGAAGCGAATTCACGAATTTCTTCCGTTCCAATTTTCGCTAAAGCTTGTATGTATGCTTGTCCTGTTAATTTTTGTGCTGTATATGTTTTTCCAGACCTTAAAATTTTCTCTGGAACACGATCTCTTACTAACTTGTTATATGCTGACATCATTCACCCTCCTATATTTAATAACATCCGAGCTCTGCTTTATAGAAAAACCATTTTTTCTTCACGCACGCACTAAGCATATCAATTCCAGGTCCATGTGCCCTTACGTGTGGAAAGAAATAGTGCTCTGATTCTTCTTCCTTACCATATAAAGTTTGGTACTCAGCTGGAATTGATTCTTTTTTCACATCTTTTTCTTTCGTCACCTCGCCAGAAAACGCAACGCTTGGATGTCCTTCAAAAAACAAAGCAGTTCGCACCGCCATAGATGGTGTACTATGCAAAGCATAATATGCTATTACAATCATGCCGATCACACCGATAATTTTCTTCATACATTACTCCTTAAAAAAAAGTGCTAACACAATTATACTAAAATGTGTTAGCACTTTCTCCTCTTTACCTTAAATTAACCGGCAGTAAAACTATCATTAATTAAAACTTCACTTTATTCCCCTTTAAATGCTGGCAAACGTTTTTCTAAAAATGCAGCAATGCCTTCTTTATGATCCGCTGTTTGTCTCATCGCATATTGGCCGCGTTTTTCAAGCTGCAATGTTTGTTCTAAATTAGAACGATTTACTTCACATAAAATTTGCTTCGTTTGAACCATCGCTTTAATCGGCTTTTGTGACCATTCACTAATTTTTTGCTTCACAGCCGTTTGGAAATCCTCGCCGATTACTTCATCAATTAAACCGATATCAAGCGCTTCTGTTGCTGATAATTTCTTTCCTTCCCAAATAATTTTCTTCGTCATATTTTCACCGACGCGCTTTTGAAGGAAGAAATGGCCGCCACCATCTGGAATTAAAGCGATTCCAATAAAGTTCATCGCAATAATGGATGATATATCTGCCATCACATAGTCAGCTGTTAACGCAATACTTAACCCAAGACCAGCAGTTGGTCCATGAATAGCACTAATAACAAGCTTCGGCATCGTATATAAAGTTACAACAACTTCAGAAATAGTATTCATAATACCATCAAACTTGCTTTCATCATTACTTGAAAGCATCGATTTAATATCTCCACCCGCAGAAAAACCGCGGCCGTTTCCGCATAGCACAACAATATGAGCAGAACTCTCCGCAACTTCTTTCAGCTTTTGTAATAGCTCTTTTAACGTTGGCTCATCTAATGCATTTAACACCTCTGGGCGATTGACCATAACCGTTGCAACGTGCCCTTCATATTTCACAATGACAGATTCTGTTTTACTTGTTACTTCCATTATATATACCCCTCTTTTCTACATAATGATTATACTTATATAATTATAGAAAGCAGGTGAAAAACCCTTCTTTTTTTCTTAATTTTCTGTCTAATAATCTCGTAATTTGTATATAACCTCGTATAAAACATACAATTCCGTTGAAAAATATAGCAATTAAAGTCGGTTTATCCATACTTTTCATCTATTTACCATTACAATGAAATGGTGTATTCTTAAGTTTGATATAAAAAATCAAATATAGAAATTCATTTTCCTTCCTATTATATATAGAAGTGCTGAAATAAAGGAATGAAGAAATGGAGGCACATATGGTTACTAAGTTAAAACAGACGGATAACTACTTCCCGCATTTCCTACTGCTATTCATTGTGTTTCAACCAATTTTAGATTTATTAACATCTTTTTCAATCTATGTATTACACATGAGCGCAACCGTCGGAATCGTAGTCCGTTTCGCCTTTATGCTTCTTGCATTAGGTTATCTACTTCTTCATCATAAACAACACGGTGCAAAAAAGTATATTCTCTACTTATGTCTCTTTGGCATCGTACTCGCAATCGGCCTTGTGAATAATTTAATGGTCAAATCTCCAGTTTCATTTGGAGAAGAAGTGAAATTTATTTTGAAAAGTGTATATCCAATTGTACTACTGTTTGGATATATTATCGCACTAAAAGAATTAAAAAATAACGAATATGTATTTCATAAAATCATTACCTATTTCTTATATGCAACGTTAATTTTGAGTATTTCACTCATTGCAGCAATGGTAACAGGTACAGATTTCCAAAGCTACCCGCACTCCAAGATCGGTTCAAGAGGCTGGTTCTTTGCGGGAAATGATTTAAGTGCTATTTTTGCAATTATGTTCCCAATCGTTGTCTTATACTCAGTTCATAAAACAACTTCTTTCTCGAAATTTTATTACTGGATTCCAACTGTACTCGCGATGTATGCAAGCATTATGGTCGGAACGAAAGTAGGATACGGTGCAATTGTTGCTACACTTGGCGTAGCACTGCTATTCTCATTCATTGAATATATGATGAACCGCAAAAAAGAAGGAAAAGGATTCACACATCTTGTAAACACAGTGGTTGCGGCTGTCGTATTAGGAGGATTACTAGTCCTTACACCGCACACTCCTATCGCAAAAAATATGAGTATCCATCTACAAATGTATGAATACAAAAAATCAGTACAAGAAGAAAAAGACCGAGAAGAAGGAAAAGTAATTAAAGAAGAAGAACATAAAGAAGGCGAACTAACAGACTCTGAAGTGAAAAGTTTAATTTACAGTGATCGCGACAAGTTTTTAAAAGTATATAAACAATACTATAAAGAAGCACCACTATCTCAAAAACTATTTGGGATGGGCTACGCTGGTAACTATACAACAAAAATGAAGTTAGTCGAAATGGACTTCCATGACCTATTCTTCGCATTTGGTATTGTCGGATTCCTTATGTACTTACTACCACTTCTTTATTTCGGTATAAAAATATTCATTCGCATCATCACAAACTTCAAGAAACTATTTAGCGTAAAGCATATGCTACTAGCTAGCACACTCGTCCTATCACTCGGCATAGCCTTTATGTCCGGCCACGTATTAACAGCACCAGCCGTAAGTATATTCTTTACTGTCATACTTGCTTATATGGTTGTTGATTTGGAAATTGAATAGCATTGAAATGCCATGCCCCTATTTTAAGGGCATGGCATTTTTTATACTTACTATGTTTACTTCTTCCAACAATCAAACAGCATAAGTCCCCTGCTCGCACATAACTGAATCATAGAAAAAATCCCTTGCAGGAAATTTCCTACAAGGGATTTTCACCTATAATAGATATAATCTATTATTTACGAACGATAGAGCTTGATGCAGTTACGCTACCAAGTGATAATTGGTTACCTGCAGCATCTGTAATTTTGATGCCGTCTTCGTTAGCTGCACCTTTTGCTACTACACTAATTGTTGCAGCTTGAGCAACGTTTAGATTTTCTGTAGTTGTTAAGTAAATAGCAAATTGTTCTTTTTCGCCACCGCGCTCAATACCTTTAATTTTTGCATCGTTGCCATTTACAACAACTTTTAAGTCATTGATAAATTCAGCATTATCTTTAGCAAACGCTGCAAGGTTTTCATCAGCTGTTACTTTGATTGTATTTGAAACTTCAGATTCATTGCTATCTTTCACATAAACAGCGCCTGTTAATTTTGGAGCTGTGTTATCAGCGAATTTGATTAATTTTTCAACTGGAGCTTTTGTTTGAGCGTTAGCTACTACTTTGCTTCCAGAAGCAGTTAATACGTTTGTGCTAATTGTAAATTTAGCATCTTGAGCTTTTGATAAATAATTTTTAGGTAAAGAAATCTTAACGATTTGTTTGCTACCAACGAACTCTGCAGTTGTACCTGTTGGTAATGCTTTACCGTCAATTTTGTAGTTCTCTACATCTTTCGCGTTACCACTCATATCTTGACCGTAATTTACAGTGATTACATCGCCTTCGATTGAAATAATGTCAGCACTTTTTTCTACTACAGGTGTTACGATACCTGTTGTAGAAACAGTTGTATTGAATGCAACGTTGCTGTTTGTATTTACAGAGTAAGAAGCTAAGTTCTCATCTTTTGCAAAGTTAACAGCACCAGCTTTTACTTCTACTGTGTAAGGCTCATCTTTTGCTTCTGAAGCAAGTTTAATATTTAATACATCGCCAACAGCTGTGATTTCAGATGTTACAACTACGCCATCTTTGTCACGTACTACGATTTGGTCTTTATTATTTACAGCAATTTTACCGTTGAATTTAACTAGTAAGTTATTACCTTCAACTTTGTTTAAGCTATCAGTAGATACTTTTGGTGTAGCAGTATCTTCAGTTAAAGAAACACTCGTATCAACTGGTTTACCAAGTAAGTTTACTCCATCTTTGTAGTTTTTAATGTTAACACTTAAGTCAACCTTCTTTTCACTACCTGCATATAATGGGTTAAGAGCTCCCTTTGCATCTTCTTTAACAGAAACGATGTATGAAGTTGCATCTTTTGGATCAATTGTAAATTGTACTACACCGTTACCACCTGCAACATTATATGCTGCTGTTGGGAATGTATAGTTACCTTTTTTTACAGTTACTTCAGGGTGTTGGCTTAATGGCTCAGAGAACGTAACTTTGAAAGTACGGTTGTTAATAGCTTTAACTTCTTTCACTTCTGGTGCTGTTGTATCAGAAGATACAGTGTATTTTGTTGTTAAGATTGATGCTTTATTAGCATTTACGCGTAATGTATCTTCAGCATCGTATACAACTACTTCATGATCGCCTTTTGCGAAGATTCCATTATTATCAATTGCAGAAGTTGTTAAAGTATATACACCTGGTGTTTTACTTGCAACTTTTGCACCTTCGATTTTAACGCCATCAATTTTAACGTCAGCATTTTCTTTTACTGGTTTGTTGAATGTTAACTCAACTGTTTTACCAATAACGCGTGCACCTAATAATTCCGGAGCTTTTGAGTCAGAGAATGTTTTTTCTGAATCAAGATATTTTTCTACAGGTTTTAAGTCAGCACCTAATACGCCTGTAGTTGAATGTACTGCATATTTGTCAGAGTTAGCAAATGCTTTGCCAGCTACTAATTTGAAAGTTACGCTCTTACCGTCTTTTGAAAGAACACCTTTTTTACCAGCTTCACCTTCAAAATCAGCAACTGTTAAATCAGCGCCATTTTGTTTAAAAATGTAGTTAGCTTCGTTAACTGCAGATTTTTCATTTACTGGGTTTGTGAATGTAACTTTAATTTCTTGAGCGTTGATTGCACTTACAGATTCAACTTTAGCATCTGTTTTTACTTTCGGGCTATATGTCATTGCATTGTAGATGAACTGAGCAGCTTGCTCACGAGTTACAACGCCGTTTGGATTGTATTTGCCTTCACCTTCACCAGATACGATACCTAGGCTTGCAAGAGTCTCGATTGAAGATTTTGCAGTTGCCCAAGATAAACCGTCGATGTCACTGAAAGTTTGTTTGTTTTCTTCATCAGCTTTGAAACCGTATGCGTTAACAAGAAGCTGTGCCATTTGTGCACGAGTTAATTTCTCGTCTGGACCGAATTTATTTTCGCCTAAACCAGCCATAATTTTGTTAGCTTCAGCAGTTGCGATGAATTTAGCATAAATGCTGCTTTCTGGCACATCTGTGAATGGAGTTTTTGTTGATCCAGTTTCAAGACCTTTTGCTTTTACCATGAAAGTAGCTACTTGAGCACGAGTTACATCGTCACCAAATCCGAATAGGCCATTACCAGTACCTACGATAATACCTTTTGCAGCCATAGAGTTGATCGCATCTGCAGACCAATGTCCTTTAGGAACATCTTTAAATGCGCCCTCTTCTGCTGCTGCAGCAACTGGAGCTACTACGCCAGCCACCATTGCAGCTGTCATTGTACCAGCCATTAATTTGTTAAAAGACTTATTTTTTGCCATTGATTTATTTCCTCCTTGAGAAATATAATACTAGCTTTAGAAATATGTATTTGAAAAACTAGTGATTTACTAAATTCATATATTAATTTACAAACACTCTTTGAAGAATAGTAATTTATTAGCCATAATAAATACTATCTTTTTCCAAAAAGTTAAACCATGTATATAATACGTCATAATTCTTTTTTTTAAAAGATTTTTTCATCGCATAATTCGACAAATTCGCAATCTTTGTCGAATTATATATTTATCAACTTTTCTAATATGTAAACGCATATACATCGCTTGTATTTAATATACAAATAGCATTATAGCACATAATATAAATGAAATGACAATTTACACTTTTTAAAATTATCGACACTCTTCGACAGAAATACGCTTTATTTCTGTTATTTTGTCGAATTATTTGTTATAAATTTCTATAAAGTGGTATTATTTTCATATAAATGTTATTAAATAACATCCAGTACGCTCATTCATTTTTTTCGAAAAACAAAAAGACTGATCCTCTAGGTGATCAGTCTTTTTGTTTTTTCTTTATTGGTGTTTTACGTACTCTACATTTTCTTTTGCCACATATGCTTCATTTACAGCAGGGTCATCAGAAATGATTTTAACCCACGCTTGTCCATTTATCGTTTCTTCGCCTGTAACCGTAACAACTTTATTTGCCGCTAAGTTATACAGTCGTTCATTCGACGTACGAGGATCTTTTTTCGCTTCCACCTTATTCGTTACACGTGCAAGCTTATATTTGTTGTACTCTTTTTTACCTAAGTACGAATCAAAACGGAACATATGCCCTGCTACTTTTTTACCCCAGTTTGCATCAGATGCATATTTCATATTTAAACCGCCAGCTTTATCACCTGTATATGTTGCAGTATAACGCCAATGTGCTGGATTTAAATATCCTTCATTCATATATACTTTTGCAGCATGTTCAATACAATCTTCTTTTGAATTAAATGATAGACCATTACCAAATGGACTATTATCAGTTGCATTTAAACCAAATAAGTTATTTTTATCTCGTGCAAGGTCACTTGTCCCATATAAACTTTCATGAACTGCTAATGAATATAGGAATAATGCATTTACATTATACTTACTTTCTACTTCTTTAAATTTCTTTCCTAAACCGATTAGCGGCGAATCTGGTCTAACTGATTTTACATAACTATCTAATTGTTCTGCCGTGTACTCTGTTTTCGTACGTAATGATAGATAATTAAAATATTGATAGAACGTTTCATTTCCGAATGTTTTTCCATCTACACTATACATTGATTGCCCTTGCTTCATGAACGAAGGGGCTGCACCAAATCTATATTCTGTATATCCAGGTGAGCTTGTATTATACGTGAAATATCTGTGATATAAATATCCATCTGATTTTACGTAATAGGATGACTTCTTCATTTCATTTTCAGGAATTAAAGTAATTTCATTTTTCTTTACATAACCTGTTAGGTCAGAGATTTGCACTTTCACACGATCTTCTCCAACTTCTAACACTTTAAATTCCGTTCCATACTTAATATATGTATATACTGTTTGTAAATTATCGCCGTACACATTAATTGTATCTCCAGGAATTTGCTTCGCTGCTGCAAAGCCATCTTTAATCCATACGTAATCATTTTCATATTTTACTGCATTGATGCCTTTATTTTGTGCAGCTGTAACAGCTTCTTTATATGTAGCGTAACGCTCTACTATTTTCCCTGCATCATTTAACAATACATAATTCTTTGTTTCTACTGGAGTTTCTCCTCCGTTGTTACCAATTTTACCAAGCATTAAGTTCAGCATCGCCGAAGCCATACCTCTTGTCGCTGATAAGTGTGGTCTAAACGTATTATCTTCTGGATAACCTTTAATAATCCCTGTAGCTACCATAACTTGTACATGTTCTTTATAGTTAATACGATTCGTATCAGCAAATGTAAGCGGACTTACAGTTACGTTAACCTTTTTATAATCTAGCGCCTGTTTTACCATTACGGCCATTTCTTCACGTGTAATCACATCATTTGGTGCAAAAGCCTCAGAACTACGCCCTTTAATAATTCCCGCTCCAAATGCTCTACTTACACCGTCATATAATCCGTATGTTTTTGGCACATCATTAAAATTCGAATCTGCTTGCGGAAGTTGCAGGGCTTTCGCTACTAATGTAGCAAACTCTGCTCTCGTTATCTCTTTGTCAGGTAAATACACATCATTTCCATATCCTGACATAATCCCTTTATTAATAAGAGTACGCATATGTTGCTCAAATGGATGACCTGTAATATCATCACTCGCCGCATAACTTGAAATAGGAGTTAAAAGCAATGACCCCGTTAACGCGACTGCTGTAATACCTTTTGAAAATTTCTTCACGGTTATGTAATCCTCCTCGTAATCTACGAATTTATCATTCCAACACCGATTATATACTAATTATATAAACATGATAAACAAAAATTAACATACAGCCTTTTTAAAATAAATATTTCATTATATTAAAGTATTATATTTCCTACTAATCTTCCTATGTACTCCATTCCTTTTACAACCGTAAAATCCTTTATGATATAATGACGTAGTTATTTCTGTTTATATAGAAATAACTACAAAGATATTACATACTACGGAGGATCATTATGCCTAGATTATATGCATTTGCATTTAAATCACTGCAAATATTAACATTGTTATTTTTTGTAATGACTCTTATATACTCATTGCAATTTTTAATAACTGAACCGAAGTACGATCATCCCTATTTCCTTATAGTGGCACTTATAATCGTTCTAATCGGTATTATATTCATGTCTATCATCGTGAATCGTTTTTTCACTCAAACACAATTTCTCATATTTATTTGTCTACTAGCATTCACACTTCGTCTTGCATGGGTGTTAACAGTTCAAACAAATGTCGTACAAGATTTCGCACAAATGTATAATGGAGCCGTTGATGCAACAAATAACAATTTCTCATTCGCGGACAAAGCATATTTTACTACTTGGGTATATCAATTAGGCTTTACAATGTACCAAGCTGGTGTCATCAAATTGTTTGGCGAAGGTGTACTAGCGATTAAATTATTAAATATACTATACTGCACTGGCATTACGTACTTTATATATCGCATAGCTACGCATCTATTTAACGAATTTAGCGGTAGAGTTGCCGCACTTATTTTCGCAACGTACATTCCTAACATTATGATGACTTCCGTTCTAACAAATCAGCATCTCGCAACATTTCTATTCTATGCTGGTTTTTATCTTCTCGTAAAAAAAGGAATCTCGCATTCATATGCGTGGATATTTGTTAGTATTCTTATTGCATTTGGCGATATTATGAGGCCGATTGGTATTGTTATTTTACTAGCTCTCATTCTTTTCTTGCTGATCACTCATATAATTGGTGATCAACAACTGAATAAAAAAATGGTTGTATCAAAGCTAATTGGCATGATTGGCATTTATTATATCGTGCATTTCATCTTTAGCTATACATTAATTGCTACAGGGGTTACACAATATCCATTATCTAGTCGAGACCCTTATTGGAAATTTGTAGTCGGATTCAATACTGAAACAACAGGTGGATTCTCTTTCCCTGACCATAAACTTGTTTTTCAATATCCGATTGGCGAGGAACGTTTCGAAATTGAAAAACAGCTCATTAAAGAAAGAACTGCCGATAAAGGACAACTGTTATTGTTATTCAAAGATAAGTTTAAAGTTATGTGGGGAGATTATGACGCATCCATTTATTGGGGATTAGAAGGTCATCCAAAACCCGAATTATCAAAATTACTGTGGACGTTAGAAAAATTATGTTACGTAAGCATTTGCATATTCGCTTGCATAGCTTCCATCAAAACGATAAAAGAACAACGGAATAAAACGTTACTGTTCTTCTCATTATTAATTTTAGGGTATGAAGGCGTGCACTTCTTCATTGAAATTCAATCGCGCTATCGCTACTTTATCATCCCGACATTTATGATTATACAAGGTTACGGTGTCTATCTTATTACACAATATATAAAAGAAAGATTTCAACGTAAAGAAATACACTAACAAAAAAACACTCTACTTTTTCTGTAGAGTGTTTTTTTCTATATGATAAATAATTTTCTTGGCCGCTTGTTCTCCTTGCAGTTGCAGCTCATCTACCCTTCTTTGCAGGGATTGCTGTATCTCTTCATGCTGCGTCACTTGCTTTTTCGCAATTTTATATAAATCGTCTGCACTCCAGTCTCCATCCACACTTCCTATAACCGGTTGATTCACTTGTCTTAAAAATGAATCGATTTTTGGATCGTATGAAATTCCAACCATCGGTGTTTTCGCGACAGCCGAAAAAATAAGAGCGTGAAGACGCATACCAATTAAAAGGGTACACTCTGATAAAATAGATATTTTCTCATCAATATCCATTTTATATGGAAGCATATACGTCTCTTCTCCCATTAAATCCACTACATCACGCGAAGCATTTTGATCAAACGGACCATGCATCGGGACGAATAAAATTTGGTACCCTTCTTGCTTTAATTTTTTTAAAGCAATCGCTAACTTTTTTATATAATCTTCTTTTGCATTCCAGTGACGCACACTCACTGCAATTATTTTCCCATGCAGAGAATGTTTTTGTAGCCAATCTGATTGTTTTTTTCGTTTCCATGTTAAAACTGGATCTGGAACAAGTTCAATATCCCTTTTCATGCCAAGTTCTTTTAAGTATAAAAATGAATCCTCATCTCGAACTGATATATATGCAGCTTTCGACAAATGCCATTTCACTAATAGTCGATTATGCCTTTTTGTAATCGGACCTATTCCTTGTGAATAAATGTAATACGGTTTTTTTAACATACGAGCAAACCCCATAATACCCGTATAGTATAAAATACTTTTTATACTCGTTTTATCTTGGAGGAGGCTCCCTCCGCCACTAATAAGCCCGTCACTTTTTTTAATTGCATCATAAACCGATTTGATACTCCAACGATCCACCGCTTCTACTCCGTACATTTTCCTTGTATAGTCAGGGTCATTTGACAGCACAACGAGTTCAATATTCGGATTCTCTTTATGTAACGATTCAATAATCGATTGTAGAATAGCTTCGTCTCCAACGTTATAAAAACCATAATATCCTGATAAAACTAACCGCACTCTTAATCTCCTCCAACATTTGGTAACCAATCATTTCATTCATCATAACTGGTACCAACTCCTTACCTAAAAAAGCATCATCACAATAAACCCGTCCGAATTCCAATCCTTACATTTCGTAGTTCTATATTTATTTTTTCAAAAATGGTATTTGTTTTTTTGATATCCAGTTTAATTTCAAAGCACATACCGCATACAAAATTATTGCAATAGCAAGTGCTACACCACTATATAATAACGCAATAATTCTTGAAGATGTAACATCTATTATAGTAGATAGTTCATATAGTCCTAATCCTAAAATACAAGATACACCTATTACAATAAAAAATCTTCCTATACGAACAGAATAGGAAAGATATTTTCGAATGTACAGATGATTTACGATACAGATTAACACATATATAATCAATGTACTATACGCCGCTCCATCTATGCCAAACTTTTTTGTTAATACTATGTTTAAGAAACATTTCACAAAACTTGCGCCAATAACAATCCACGCAGCTTGGGCAGAGCGGTTAATCCCTTGTAAAACTCCTATTGATAATACCATAACCGATGTGAAATACGAACTACCAATCATAACAGCTAACATACTGCTTCCTTTCGCATCTGTAAACAATCCCACATTTAACGGAACCGTTAATGCAATTAACCATATCGTTAACGGGGCTGTTAACACATGCATAAGTGAGTTCGTATTTTGAACTGTCGTTTTTGCTAAATTCACATCTTTTTTTGCTAGCGCAGACGTTAATAATGGTATTAATGGAAATACAATTGCGCTTGCGAAAACAACGATTAATTGTGTAAATGCAGAACCGCGGCTATATATACCAAATTGCGCTTGAATTTCGGCCGACGATCCTTGTAGCACGTGCGGCACTGTTAGCGAATCCACCAAATTTAAAAGCGGCATGGATAAAGCTCCAATAGCAATCGGAATAGATACTTGCAATATTTTCTTTCCATCTTTTTTCAAATCTTGCAGTGAATATGAGTTGCCCTTATATTGATATGAACTTTTATTGTATGTCATACGTAAATATATAAGCGAACTTATTACCCCAAGAAAAGATCCAATCATTGCCCCACTAGTAATGATAGCACTACCTTCATTCCAATATACTAATATATAAGCGATGATTAACATAAAAAATACTCGTACAAATTGCTCAATGACTTGTGATATTCCCGTCGGTTTCATATCACCGAATCCTTGAAAATACCCACGATAAACCGCCATATATGGTGCAACGAGCAAGGCCAATGACGTAACTAGTAAGGGTACCCTCGTTTCTTGTCCACCAAGCATACTTGCAATTTCAGTAGAAAATAACACGATCACTAAACACCCGAATATTCCAAATGCCATCCCTATAATCGATGCCGATTTAAATAATTTTGCAATTTCTTTATGCTTATTTTTTTCATTCAACTCTGCAATCAATTTTGAAATTGCCAATGGGACACCAGCTACTGATAAGGTAAGGGCAATCATATATACAGGAAACACGAGGCGAAAAATACCAAGCACTTCATCTCCTGCAATATTTTGCAATGGAATTTGAAAGAAACTTCCAAGCAATTTCGACAAAAAAGTTGTAATTGTTAAAATTGCTGCACCTTTTACAAACTTCTTATTCATGTTTCTTCTCTTTTCTTTTATACATATATTCTCAAACGAATTATTACTAAATATAGAGACTGCTTTCATCTCATTAAATTATCATACCAAATTTCTTATATATTGAATACTTTCTTTTTTATAGCAAAATGAAAGTATACTTACTCAAAAAAACGAGTTCGCTCAAACTTCCTACCACTTTCCATTTCTACTTTTTTCTAGTATAACTATACTATAATGTATCTATTGTCAGTAAGAGGAGTGTTACAAGAATGCTGAATTCGGTCAAGAAGTTATTGGGAGATTCACAAAAAAGAAAGATTAAAAATTATGAACAACTTGTGAATGATATTAATCAATTAGAATCTGTAATGGAAACATTATCAGATGGTGAACTACGCCAAAAAACTGCTACTTTTCAACATATGTTACAAAATGGAAAAACAGTTGACGATATAAAAATAGAAGCATTTGCTATCGTTCGAGAGGCCGCAAAACGAGTACTTGGTCTTCGTCACTACGACGTACAGTTAATCGGTGGCCTTGTATTACTAGAAGGAAACATCGCTGAAATGCCTACAGGAGAAGGAAAAACTCTCGTTTCTTCTTTACCCACTTACGTACGTGCTCTTGAGAAAAAAGGCGTTCACGTTATTACAGTAAATGATTATTTAGCAAAGCGTGATAAGGAATTAATCGGGCAAGTTCATGAATTTCTTGGATTAACAGTTGGATTAAATATGGCACAAATGGAATCTATCGATAAAAAGCGCGCTTATGAAGCGGATATTACATACGGAATTGGTACTGAGTTTGGTTTCGATTATCTTCGTGATAATATGGCATCATCTAAGTCACAACAAGTACAGCGCCCATATCACTTTGCAATTATTGATGAGATTGACAGTGTTTTAATTGATGAAGCTAAAACCCCGCTTATTATCGCTGGGAAAAAGTCAAGCAGTTCCGATTTCCATCATTTATGCGCGAATGTAATGAAAACATTCCAAGACACTGAGCATTACACTTATGATGCGGAAACAAAAGCATGTAACTTTACAGAAGATGGCATTACAAAAATTGAAGATTTATTTGATATTGATAACTTATATGATTTAGAGCACCAAACTTTATATCATTATATGATTCAAGCATTACGTGCACACGTAGCTTTCCAACTAGACGTCGATTATATTGTCGAAGACGAAAAAATTATGCTTGTTGATATTTTCACAGGACGTATTATGGATGGCCGCTCTTTAAGCGACGGGTTGCATCAAGCACTTGAGGCAAAAGAAGGTTTACCGATTACAGATGAAAATCAAACGCAAGCATCTATTACTATTCAAAACTTCTTCCGTATGTATCCAGCATTATCAGGTATGACAGGTACTGCAAAAACAGAAGAAAAAGAATTTAACCGCGTATACAATATGGAAGTTATCTCAATTCCAACGAATCGTCCTATACTTCGTGAAGATAAAAAAGACGTCGTATATGTAACAGCCGACGCTAAATATAAAGCTGTCTGTGAAGAAGTAATAAATATACATAAAAAAGAACGTCCTATTTTAATTGGTACGATGTCCATCCTTCAATCTGAAACAGTTGCACGTTATTTAGATGAAGCTAATTTAACTTATCAACTATTAAATGCCAAAAGTGCTGAGCAAGAAGCTGATTTAATTGCATTAGCTGGAAAAAAAGGAAAAATTACAATTGCTACAAACATGGCAGGACGCGGAACCGATATTTTGTTAGAAAAAGGCGTCCATGAGCTTGGCGGATTACATGTAATCGGAACAGAAAGACATGAATCTCGCCGCGTTGATAATCAATTAAAAGGGCGAGCTGGTCGACAAGGTGACCCTGGAAGTTCTCAATTCTTCCTTTCATTAGAAGATGAAATGATGCAACGCTACGCAGGTGAAGATGTAGAGAAGCTAAAAAAACCACTTAAAACTGATGAAAACGGTTTAATTCTAAATACTAAAATTTATGATTTAATTAACCGTACGCAATTAATTTGTGAGGGTAGTCATTTTTCAATGCGTGAATACAACTTGAAATTAGATGATGTCATAAACGACCAACGAAATGTAGTTTACAAACTTCGTAATAACCTTTTAAACGAAGAAGTAAATATGATAGAAATTGTCATTCCAATGATTAAAAATACACTAACCGTTATTGCTAAAGATCATTTATTAGAAGGAATGCTTCCTGAAGAGTGGGATTTTACTAGACTAGTAGAAGATTTACAAAAAGTTTTATCTACCGAAGAAATTCCAGCATTATCTGCTAATAACGTTCATTCTACTGAGGACTTACAAGAGCTATTAAAAGATACTCTTACAAGTTATATAGAACGTGTTAACGATTTAGAAAGTAATGAAGATGCACAAGAAGTATTACGTCAAATTAGCTTGCACTTCCTGGATTCTGGTTGGACAGACCATTTAAGTGCAATGCAACATTTAAAAGAAGGTATTGGCTTAAGACAATACCAACAGGAAGATCCGGCACGACTTTATCAAAAAGAAGGTTTTGAAATCTTTTTACACACATTTAGCCATTTTGAAAAAGAGGTTGCTTTATATTTAGCAAGATATATAACTGTTCCACAAAATATATAATGAGGTGAATTGCATGCTATCATTTTTAAAAAAGGCAAGAAAAAAAGGTAGAGACTCTGTAATTTCTGGTTCTAAATTATTAGGAACCGAAGAAAACAGCAATAATACCAAAAACGTAAAACCTAACTTATACTTCCATCCTTCTTGGAATGAGGTTTCACAAGAACAGAAGTATATTTATCAATTTTTACATAAATCTTTACCTACCTTACAAGAAAATCAAATTTCGCTAGCCGGAATTGAAAGTAAAAAACATGAAAATGCTTATTATATTACTACATTCATTCGTAGTAGTGTAAAACATCCAATTCAATTTGAAACTCTTACTCTATCTTTATTAAATAAAAATGGAGAAACATGTGCACGTCAAACATTTGATTTATCACACTTAGAAGAAATCCCATCAAATGTAAATATGCCTTGGACTTTCGTCTTTGAAGAAAATTCAATTACGGAAGCAACGCTATCACCTGAAGACTGGCAACTAGTATTTGAATTAAAAGGAAAACATTCATTAGATTTAGATCCTATATGGAAAGAAAAGCTACCTGCAAGTGCAATAATGAAATTACAAGAAATTATTACTAACCTAAATCCACCTACAGAAGATGAAATTAACTTCCTAGGGCTAAACGCAGTTGTAGAAGAAAACGGAGATTTGAACGCAACTATTTTAATTCGTAATGGCTATAACCAAAACATAACTCTTGAGCAACTTCCATTGCATATTTCAGATCGCTCTGAATCTACCGTTGCGGAACAAACATTTGTATTAAAAGATTTTCAAATTAAGGCCAATTCTACGAAACCTTGGACCTTTACATTCCCGGCTGATTCAGTATCAAAAGAACCAATCGATTTATCTAAGTGGAAAGCGTTTATCCCACAATAACCGTCATTACTCGCTAAGCGAGTAATGAAAAACACGTCGTATTCTTTTATGAATACGACGTGTTTTCCTATGTAAACTATTATGTAATTCAACTACAAACGTTCAATATGATACGCTGCTTCCAACTTACAAAAATCATCTATATTATTTACTTCGTGATCTTTTAAAATTTTTAATTGCTCTTCAGTCGGCTCTTCATTAATAAGCTCGTTAATTTTCTCATTCACTTTTACTGCTAGCGCTTGATGGAAATCTGGATGTTCTTTCAACTTGTCATCTACTTTATTAATCCAAGTTGATTTTGTATATAAATATTGTTTCCACTGTTCAACAAATTGTTGTATGTCAAACTTTTCTTCGTTCCATTCAATTTCCTTCATATACTTCTCAAAAGAAGCAACGATTGAACGTGTAATCCCGACTTTTACTCCATGTGGTAACTGTTTGTACATCAAATATTCCCTCCAGCTTAAAGCGATTTCTTTTCAGTGTAAAGAAATCTTAAAATTCTTACACTTATTACGATAGCATACTGCTAATCTAAAATGTTACTATACTGCTAAGTGTAGCAATTGTCAACAGACGTATAACATCTGGATATTCAAATTCAATACATACATATGCGAATAATCAGAAACCCTCACATTTTATCACATGAGGGTTCTTATCTCTAACTTGTTTTTGCCTTTAAAAATTGTAATTGTTCCCTCTGCTCATTACTTGCCATCGTCACGATTATTTGTTCAATACTCGGATGCAATTGCTCAAGTGTCACACTCGCGCCCGCTTTATCCGATTGCTCAACAAAGTTTAACAATGCCATCGCTCCTGATACATCCATATAGCGCACATCTTTCATACGTAAAACAACTGGAGACTTTACGTCTTGTAAAGTCTGAAAAACACGATCCACTGTTAGGAAAGAAAGTGGACCTTTAATTTTATACGTCGCTTCCTTTTCTTTTACAATAGAAGCTTTACGTTCTTTACATTTCACCATGTATATCATGAACGAAAGAATAATACCGAATGCAACAGCGATCATTAAATCAAACTTCACTGTGACAACCATCGTTACGAGCATAACAATGACATCACCTTTTGGTGCTACATGCATTTTCTTCATGCTTTCCCAATCAAACATGCCAATACCAGTTAAAATTAAAATACCTGATAATACAGCAAGCGGAATGTATTGTACGACCGATCCAAGTCCCATAATGAAAATAAATAATATAACACTATGCATACTTGCTGAAAGCGCCGTTTTACCGCCACTTCTTATATTAACGATAGACCGTACAGTCGCCCCTGCCCCTGCTAATCCACCAAACAATCCGCTCACCATATTACCGATACCTTGTCCGACCAGTTCTTTATTACTTTTATGACGTGTACCTGTCACATTATCCATTACGACCGATGTTAACAACGAGTCAATCGATCCTAATAAAGCAATACTAAGCGCTGGTAAAATAAGTTCTGCCATCCCTGTTCCACTTAAAGATGGAATATGAAGCGTCGGCATCGCTTCTGGAATCGTCCCAATCTTCTCAATCACCTTATTTAATGACAAGTTTCCGATAATCGGTAACTTCACTGTAAGCCCCTCTAACGCCGAAGAAAATAAAGGAAGCATAGCTGTCACACCGACTAATGCAACTAAACTAGACGGAATGGCCTTAATCCATTTTCCAGAAACAATCATTACAATAATCGTTAATACTACGAGTAGAAAACTATTTTGCACGTGCTTTATTTCACCTAAAATAATAATTAATGCGATACCGTTCATAAATCCTGAAACGACAGGATACGGAATATATCGCACGTAAGAGCCAAGCTTACATACACCGAATAAAATTTGAAACAGTCCCGCCATCATAAAGGCTATAAAACTCGCCTCTAACCCGTGCGTCGCAATTACCCCTGTCGCAATTACCGTAATCGGTCCAGTTGGCCCGGTAACCTGCCCCGGTGTCCCACCAAATAACGCCGCAAATAAACCTGCAAAAATCGCACCATACAATCCGACTAGTGCTCCTTCAGACGTTCCTGTTGCAGCAATACCAAATGCAATGGCAAGTGGCAACGCAACAATCGCAACAGTAAAACCTGCTAAACATTCCTTTGCTATTTTTTGAAACATAAAAAAACCACCTTTGTATAAAGTCCATTTTCCATTGTACACCTAAAAGAATATATTCGTTAGCCCACTTTTTACAGTCTCGTGACGTAAACGTATTCAATTGCAAGCTCACACCGCATCTTTGGAAACCATTGTAACTGTGCTATAATAGATAAATTAAATCTTTTATTATATATTTGGAGGCACTATGCTAACTTTTGAAGAAAAATTATCGATTATTGAATCTTTCCCAGAATTAGAAAGAAAGAACGTATCATTAAAACGCGTGAACTTTCACTTTGAAGAAAGTCGTTTAGATAAAAAGAACGTTGTATATCATTTACATCCAAACGGAAACGGATTTGTATATGCAAATGGTATTAAAGGTTATAAAACGGATGATAAAGGTATGATTAACATCCGCGAATTTTCAGCAGATGAATTACGCTCAGTAATCGAGCAATCAATCGAACTATTATCACAAGAAGAAATCGTAGTTCCTGCAGAACCTGCGAAAGAAGAAGAATGGCATAACGAAGACGGCCATATCCTTACTCTTATCTCAGAGGATGATATGTGGAACGTGTACGCTGGTGTAAACTTAGACGGTACATTCAACTCTTATCCAGAAGCTGCGGAATACCTTGATGAAGAAGGATTTTCACGTAAGTAATACGATTTAAGGAGGCCGTCCCATTTTTTAGGGATGGTCTCTCTTATTAATAAGTAGGCTTTTTGGATCGTCCCCCTAAATTTATAGCATCAAAACTTCTTATTCTCACTATCCCCTATCAAAATTTGAATTTGACAACTATACGTCTCCGCATTAAAAATATCACTAACTAACTCCACTTCAATAAAACTCTCTACTTCTATACTATTTTCTTTCATATATTTAATCATAGTATTTCTACGTTCCTCTTCATTCTCTTTACTATACGCTAACGTTATATATTTCCCGCTCGGTAATACTTTTATATTTTGCATCTCTTCCATATGTACATCATCTCGTACTTTATTAAAAACATACTTCGGTTCTACATCCCAATTTGCATTTACGTTGTAGAGAATCCCCATCTCCATTTCCATTTTCTCTTCATAATCTTGCACGATTTTCTCTAAATCGGAATAATACAGTAACTCCTGTAAACTCCCTACTTCTTTACAAGGCGCAACAACGACATAACGCTGTTCAAAAAATTCAATAGATATTTCATCATTCTTTAATATTTCCTGTGAACTCACTACTTTAGCATGTAAGTCATCAATCGTTTCCATTACCTCTTTCATTTTCTTTATATGCTCTTCCGCTTCTTCTCTCTTCACTTGTAAAAATCGTAGCAATTTATCCGTATTACGTTCCTTAAAAATCTCTTGCAGCTCTACTATGCTCGTGTTCAACTCTCGACAGCTTTTTATAATATCAATGTGAATAAATTGATCTATAGAATAATATCTATACCCCGTTGATTCATCAACATGTTTTGGAATAAGAATCTCCATCTTATGATAGTATCTTAGCGCTTTTATCGTAATATCCTTTATTTTTGCAACTTCTCCAATAGAAAACATTTTTTTCATTTGCATCTCTTCCCTTATATTTTTTCGCATACAACCATTGACTCTCCCCTTAGAGGAGCCCTTACTATTTATAATAAGTCATTTACATTAATAAAGGGAGCATACAATTATGAACACAGTAAAATATAGAAGTCTTGTTAAGGAAGACTATGAGCCTATAAAACATTTAATCGGTGAAGCATTTGGATTTAATGAATTCATTACAGATAAAAAATTTTTAAACTCAGTATTAAACTTTTATCTACACAGTTGTATTTTAGGAAGTTCCTTCAGTAAAGTAGCCGAAAAAGATAATAAAGTGATCGGTGTCATTTTAGGCGATTCTGAAAAAGATAAAAACCGTTTAAAGAGCTTCCATAACACTGTTAGCTTTGCCTTTAACACGCTAAAGCTATTCATAACGATTAAAGAGAATAGAGAATTTCTAAAAGCATTTATACAAGTACAAAAAACATATAAAGAACTCATTCAAGGAAAAGAAGATCAATTTCAAGGCTGTATACAATTATTCATCGTATCCGAAGAATCTAGAGGTCTTGGAGTTGGGAAGTCTTTACTAAACGATTTGTTCCAATATATGAAAAAAGAAGACGTAACATCTTTATATTTATATACAGATAACGAATGCAACTATGAATTTTATGATAGACAAAACTTCCAACGCATACAAGAAAAAGCAGTTAATTTTGGACCAAAGGAAGAAGATTTCAACGTATTTTTGTACCGCTATAACTTTAACTAATTAATATGTATACTTGATGCTTACAAAAATAATAAAAAGCGGAGATACATACTCTCCGCTTTTTTACATATACACTATTTCCTTATTAAGAAAGATAATCTTATTTGTATAAATCGGTTTCTATTGTTTTGCACCTTTCAACGACTCTCTCAGGACAAATTTTTGTAATTTCCCACTCGCATTACGAGGCAGTTCATCCACAAATAAGTAATGACGTGGACGTTTATAATCTGCTAATTCATCACTTTCTTTACAATATATTTCCAAATCCTCTTCTGTAATCGCTTCATCTTTCTTTACAACAACAGCCACAACACGTTCTCCCCATAATTCATCTGGCTCACCAAGCACCGCAACATCTAATACACCAGGATGACTATGAAGGAAATCTTCAATTTCACGTGGATAAATATTAACGCCTCCGCTAATTACCATATCATCCACACGATCTGCGACGAATAAATAGCCATCTTTATCGAAGTAACCTAAATCACCAGAGTGATACCATCCTTTATACATCGATTTTGCATTTGCTTCTTCTCGGTTATGATAACCAGCCATCATAGTCGGGCCGCGCAAAATAATCTCCCCAACTTCATAAGGAGGCAATACATCATCCGGTTCTGCTGGTGCATCTTCATTCGGTTTTACGATGCGAATTTCATGACTAAAACAAGGTGTTCCCGCTGAACCTGCTTTCGTAATTTGATCGTCTTCTACGAGAAACGCAACGACTGGCCCCATTTCTGTCATTCCGTAAATTTGTACAAGATCAATATAAAGACATTCTTTACATTCCTTCACTAATGCTGGCGCCATCGCCGCTCCACCATATATACCAATCTTCATCGACGTTAAATCGTACTGTGTTAAATCTTTTTGCAGTAACATATTCCACATCGTCGGTGCTGCAAAAAACGTCGTAATCTTCTCTTCTTGAATCGTATGTAATACTCTATCCGTATCAAAATGATGCAAAATAACATTCTTTCCGCCAACTTGAATGCGCGGAATGATTCCAGCATTTAACTCGCCGCAATGATATAAAGGTGCTACAACAAGTCCGGCACTATCTCTATTATATTTTAAGAAATACGTACAAATCATACTATGCTCAGTCATTTCACGATGACGATGCAATACGCCTTTCGGATGACCTGTCGTACCGCTCGTATATAATATAGAACAATCATCCATTTCATCAATTTCGATATCTACTTTGTCAGAAGATGCCGCATTAACTTTTTCATGGTAAGAACTAGCATAGGAAGGTGTATCGTCTTCTACATACCAAAAAGACGAATTTGGAAAATCTCGTTCAATGATAGCAACAGTTGATTCAACCGCTTTTTCAAAGACTACTACTTTCGAGGCTGCATCTTGAAGGATGTACGATAATTCTTTTGCTTTTAAACGGAAGTTAATCGGGTTAAAGATCGCCCCAATTTTCGCACAAGCTAAGTAAACGTTTACAAATTCGCGGCAATTATATAAGTAAACAGATACAGTATCTCCCTTTCTTACCCCTTCTTTCAACAGAGCTTGCGCCGTTTTATTTATTTGCTCATCCCACTGTTTATATGTCCAGCGAATATTTTTTTCCGGCTCTACTAACGCCTCTTTATTCGGATACTTACCAACCGCTAAATCAAATATTCTCCCTATCGTCATGTACATGCCAACAATTTCCCCCTTTTCTCTTTCATAAATCTATCATTTCGTCCATAAGTAGACATTGTCCTCTAATGATTTGACTAATTTTTCTGATTATTATCGACATAGTTTTACAAACAGTGTGGTCTCTTGATAAATGAAATTATTGCAACTTACTCACAACAATATAAAAAAGAGGCTGTTCCAAATCGGAACAACCTCTTTCTTCTTATACAAATAGCTCTTCTAAAATTTTTAGTTTGTCTTCTGTATATTTTACGAAGCCATCGTTATATGATTTTGGATCTTTCGGATTTGCGAAGTGCGTAATTGCACCTGTCTTCGGATGAACAAATTTACTTGATGCACCACAACCAAGTCCGATAATAGATTGAACTTCTTCCATAATAACAATATTATAAATACTTTCTTGCGTCGGCATTGCATAACCAACGTTCTCTAAGTTACCTAAAATATTCTTTTGACGATATAGGTAATATGGTACGTAATTATGCTTTTGCGTCCACTCTTCTGCTTCATGCATCATCGCTGTAATTTCTTCGCGACCTGCTACTTTATATTTACGTTTGTTTTGCGTCATTTCAGAAGCACGTTTGAATGATAACGTATGAACTGTTAACGATTCTGGCATTAACTTTTCTGTCTCATCTAACGTGTGCTTGAAAATATCTAACCCTTCACCAGGAAGACCAATAATTAAGTCCATATTAATATTGTTCATTCCCATTTCACGAGCTAAGTGATACTTCTCAATTGTTTCTTCTACAGTATGATGACGCCCAATTGCTTTTAATGTCTCTTGATGGTATGACTGCGGATTAATACTAATACGGTCAATGTTCCATTTATTTAACACTTCTAGCTTCGCTGGCGTAATTGTATCTGGGCGACCTGCCTCAACTGTTACTTCACGCACATTTTTCACATCTGGGAACGCTTCATACATTTCTTCATACAGCATATCCATCTCTTCTGCTGTAATACTTGTCGGTGTACCGCCGCCGTAATAAATCGTCGTAACTGTTACACCTTTTTCTTTTAAAAACTTACCAATTTCACGAACTTCATAATGTAAACCACCTAAGAATGAATCAACAGAGCCTTGGCGTCCGTTAATTGCATACGCCGGGAATGTACAATATGCACATTTTGTTGGGCAGAATGGAATACCGATATAAATACTTACTTCCTCTTTCAAACGGTATAAATCCGGAACTACCGCTAATTGGCAATCCACAATACGCTGAAGAAGTTCAATTTTCTCTTCATGAATTAAATAGCTTTCACGAAGTTCTTGGTGTGCTTCTTCTTTTGACATACCACTTTGAAGCATTTTATGAAGAAGTTTCGTCGGACGAACTCCTGTTAAAATGCCCCAGCTTTGTTGAAGACCAGTTAACTGCTGAAGAACAGAAAGATATACATAAGAAACAACGTGCTTCACTTGCTTCATACGCTCTTTTTCATCTGTGAAAGCAGATAAATCTTTTGCGAATGTTTCTTCATACACATTTCCAGTAGCAACATCTGTTAAACGAGCTGATGCTTTCACATTCTCTTCAATGTGTATATCAACGATAAGATTTGCTTCCTCTTGTTCAAATCCAATCGTACTATCTTCAAAAAATAAGCCGCCAATATTTTGCAGCGGACGTAAAAAACGATCATCTTGTAGCGTTTTAATTGAAATTAACAACATTATCACCTTTTCATTTGCAAACTCTCTTTAGTTTACTTGAAGGGCGTTTGCAGGTCAATACAGAAGGTTTTACCTTATTTCTTCTATTTAAAAACTTAAAGGCAGAAGAGATGACATTTCTCTTCTGCCTTTTATAAATCTATTAGCTATTTTTAGTCATAAATCTTAAACGCATTCCTAATAACACAAGAATTACACCTATAAATGGCAGGTAATTTGTATTATGCCCTGTAGCTGGAAGTTTTTGATCATTGGAACTGCCTTGCTCTTTTTCTGGTAAGTTAGGCTTTCCTACTTCTTCACCTGGCTTCTCTGTTTCTCCGCCCGGTTTCTCTGTTTCTTCACCTGGCTTCTCTGTTTCTCCGCCCGGTTTCTCTGTTTCTTCACCTGGCTTCTCTGTTTCTCCGCCCGGTTTCTCTGTTTCTTCTCCTGGCTTCT
>NZ_QORY01000031.1:0-302 GCF_008368755.1 Bacillus sp. AR2-1 | reverse complement strand
TCTTTCTTTGTTTGTGTGCGCGGTTTCTTTGTTTCTTCACCTGGCTTCTCTGTTTCTCCGCCCGGTTTCTCTGTTTCTTCTCCTGGCTTCTCTGTTTCTCCGCCTGGTTTTCTTCACCCGGCTTCTCTGTCTCCTCACCTGGTTTCTCTGTCTCTTCGCCTGGCTTTTCTGTTCCCTCACCTGGCTTTTCTGTCTCTTCGCCCGGCTTTTCTGTTTCTTCACCTGGCTTCTCTGTCTCTTCACCTGGTTTTTCTGTCTCTCCACCCGGTTTTTCTGTCTCTTCACCTGGTTTTTCTGTCTCT
>NZ_QORY01000030.1:0-106599 GCF_008368755.1 Bacillus sp. AR2-1 | reverse complement strand
CGGTGATCCCGTTAAACCGGTCGGGCCTGTTACTCCCGGTGATCCCGTTAAACCAGTTGGACCCGTCGGACCGGTCATTCCCGTTGGGCCCGTTGGAATATAAATTGGGGGAAGAACTGGAAACGTAGGTCCAATGTTTTCAGGTTCTATCATAGCTTTATTTATTGATAATTTATTTTCTCGCTTCACTTTAATACCTCGTTCCACATTTTTGTTTACTACTTAACAAAATAATACATCTATCATTTTAGAAGAATTTCATAACTACTTTTTTCATTCTCAAATGATTTTTACATATAGTAAACTTTTTACCGTTGCTATAACTAGTAGTATTAATATAATAAAATGATAATTCCATTTCAAAATACTAAATCGGTTACATTCTAATTTAAAAATGAGGTGATTTATATTCAAGATAAGAATGAAAAAATGAAAAAAGAACTATTATCACTGGCTCTTGAAATTATTCTTCCATACAGACTGACAGGTCCTACTGGGCCCACAGGTAATACCGGTCCTACAGGCATTACTGGACCCATTATTACAATAAACTCTATGTTCGCTAATAATACATTAGGTGGTCCCATCTCAGTCATATTAGGTGGAACTAATATTCCACTTTCTAATAACCAAAGTCTCGGTAATTTTACAGTGAACGCTACAAATGATATATATACAATTCCTGTTACTGGAAGATATTATTTAACCTATCAAATTAATACAACAACTTCTCTACTTGCTGGTACAAGGCTACTATTAAACTCTTCGACTCCACTTCCCGGATCTATTTTTTCACCCGCAATATCAACTTCAAACTATAATAATAATTTAATAACCAATTTAATTGCTGGTAATACAATTTCCCTTCAAATATTCGGCGTATTATCCATAGTTAATTTAGTTGGAGGTGGTTCAACAGGTGCCTCTTTAACAATTATACGAATCGATTAATAAATGATTCATTCTTTTTTATAATAAACATTCTTAGCTGCTAAAGTAGTAACTATTACGTCATTCCTAAAGCTAATAATATTTCAATAATTTCACGACAGTGATTAAGCAATAAAAACAATTTGTACTATACTCATAGTAATAACCATCTATACTAAATTTTCCGTATATACATTATCAATTTACACTTCTCCCTGCCAATGTTACATTGAATAAGAAGACAGTTTCCCAAAATGCGAACCATCTCAAAACGTATTTGAGAAACATACTCCAATCCTATACGCGAGAGCAATACTATGTCGACACTCAAACGAGTGTCTTTTTTTATGAATTTTAAAAAATAAAACCATCTCTTATAGATGGTTTATCAACACACATTTCTTTATATTCTTGATGCAATTGTAAGTTTATGCAGCTGGATAATAAATGGTCATACTTAACCGAGTTAGCGTACTTCCGGAATTATGATAAGAGTGCGGTCTATCCGCCTTAAAGCAAATTGCATCTCCGCTATTTAATGTATATTGACAATCATTTATTTCAATTATCAATTCCCCTTCAAACACCGTTATAAATTCTTCGGTCCCTTCTTTATGGCCTTCCGAACTTAATTTTCCTTCTGTTTCAATTTCAACCGTATAGATTTCAAAGTTCCTATCATCTTGAAAAGGAAAAGAAGGATACACTTTATATCTCCCATTGTCTTCTGATAATACTTGAACATCATTTCGTAAAACAACTTTCGTATCTGGTTGCGGATTATTGATTAAAGAAGTAAAAGACACTTTCAAACCATTAGCAATTTTCCATATCGTTGTTAATGTTGGACTTGACTCCCCTCGTTCAATTTGTCCAATCATCGTTTTACTCACACCTGTTAATTGCGAGACCTTTTCCAAACTCATTTTTTCTTTCTCTCGTATTGTTTTTAAATTTTTCGCCAAAATAAGTTGAATTTCTTCCATAAGAAACACCCCTACACTATATACAATATAACGACCGTTATGTATAATAAAGAGCGCACGTTATATTGTTCTTTTCGGTCATTATAACACACACAAATCATTAGGGGGTTTTGAAATGCCTATATTTTCTTTTTTGTTATTTGTTTTTATAAGTAGCTTCACACCCGGTCCTAACAATTTTTTAGCTATGACATACGCTAATCAACATGGTTTAAAAAGGAGTATGCAATTTTGTTTTGGAGTAGCTTTCGGTTTTTTCATCCTCACCTCCTTATGTAGCTTCTTTAATATTGTACTAATTAATATCCTACCCATAATCGAATTCCCTTTAAAAATTTTAGGTGTAGCATATATGCTATATTTAGCTTTTAAAATACTCACTAGTAAAACTAGTACAGATTCCGATGAAAAACATAATAAAAACTTATTTACAGTGGGGATTTTTCTTCAGTTTGTTAACCCTAAAGGGATACTATTCGGCCTGACTGTAGTGTCAACTTTTATTCTCCCTTACTATAATTCATATTCAAGTTTTCTACTCTTCTCATTATTTCTAGGTGTAGTCGGGTTAATGAGTACATTTAGTTGGAGCTTATTTGGTTCCATGTTCCAAAAACTTTTATTAAAACATACTAAATCTTTTAACATCATTATGGCCGTTTTATTAGTTTTTAGTGCTTTTTCAATTGTAATCAATTAAATTCAAACTCTAAATTTTATTTCTGTTTAAAAGTATGATTTACAAATATAGCTGATATACCAAATGAACCTCCCGCTTACATGCATTACTTATTTAGTTTTAAGGCGGTAATCTTCTATATCTACTCTTATTCATACGAGATAAAATAAAAAGAGGATTACTCATTATAAGTAATCCTCTTTTTTGACTATTGATTTTTAAATATTCTGTTCCACTAAACTAAAATCTTTACTTAACTTCATACCACCAGCCTTTACGATCAAGGTAATCCGTCATTCCTTTAAGTTGCGCATCTGAAGTTGGTTCAGAGATAAAATATGTTAGACCATCCGATTGTAAGATGAAGTTAGCTGTCATTTTTAGTGACGTTAATGCTCCCATTACATCGGGGGTTTCATGCGGTGAAAAAGCTCCTGATTGAATGATATTTTTTTTCGATGGCGGAGTTGTCCCGCCAGATTGCCCCGTTAACGCATAAACAATTGAATTTGCAATCTTATCTGGATTCCATTTTGACATATCTGCTTCATTATCGATAAATCCAAGTTCAATTAAGATTGCAGGTGCTTTCGTATTCGCTAATACATAAAGGTCTTTTCGCTCCTTCGCGCCACGAGTTGACCAGCCAATATCTTTTGAAAGTTGCGCTGCTATCTTTGCTGATAAAGCTTGTTGGTCATAATACAGTACTTCAACACCATTAGCATTCGTATCATATGAGTTTAAATGAAATGAAACTACTAAGTCTACATCATGTGAGTTTGTTTTAGATACAATGTTATTTAAATTTTGCGCTTGTGTTGTCCCTACTTCATCAGTATCATCATAAACTGTATGCCCTACTGCTCTTAATTTAGCAACAACTGCATCCTTAACTTGTCGATCCATAATATGTTCTTTCCGATTCCCATAATTTGCACCCTGTACAATACTATTGTGACCTCCATGTAAACTATATCTAGCCATTGTTCAACATCCCCTTTTTTATTAATATATTCAAAGCTCGTCTTATTGTCCGGTCAAATATCCAGTAAAGCTCCAGCAAACAATAATAAGGGCACTAATCTATTTTTTAATTTTTAATTCTAGATTATCTATTTTCTAAAGCAAAGGACTCATAAATAAAAACCACAACTAATATTTTTCAGTTGTGGTTTTTACGCATTTAAACTGTTTATTTTGAAATCTTTTTATTATAATACATAAAAATACGTTATAATATAAGCTACTGTTCTTTAGGAGGGGTTTAATGGCTGATAAATATAAATTTTTGATTCTCTTTGTTACAGCATTTGTTTCTTTCTTTTCCTTAATAAAAGATTTCCGTAACATTTCAAAAAGTTTCTTTTGGGGGAGCTTTGCAATCCTAACAAGCTTTATATTATTATTAACTCACGCTTTAGAATTAACTCCAATACTTCTCTATTCAGCTCAGATGGCTCTTGAGATTATTACAATACCACGTAAATTATTTCTTCCACCTGTCACTGAAGTTGCTAGTTTTTGCTAACAATTCGTATATATATAAGTTTCAACTCTACATTTCTAATTATCTTTACAAATATAATAGTGCGGTTTCTCCTTTCTAGAGAAACCGCACTATATTAAATTTTAAACTGACTAGTATAAAAATCTCATACATCGCTGTTTTTTTCATTGAGTTCGTTTGTTTTGTGTAAAAGAAAAAGCACCCAACTGGTTGCTTTTTACAGAATCATCTTTTTCTTCCGCTTCTTTTTACTTCCTTTATTTCTCCTTGCTTAACTAGTTTTTCAATATATAAATGTACTAACTTATAAACACATTCTCTTCGCTAATTTTCCTGATCTTCTTGATTTTTCATCCAGACGCACAATGCTTTGTAGTTTTTCAGCTCCTTCACCACAAGTCTTCGCATTTCCTTTTCATCGATGTCCTCAAAAAATGACAATTGATTCATACGATACGGTCCCCCTCCGTTCGATTTACTCTATTGAACTTTTACTTCATTTCCTTTTTACATTCTTCAAGAAAATCGATATCCTCTTGAAGCCGTTCTTTTGTTGAAAGTAATTCCATCACATTACCTTCTGTGCTATAAATACGTATCGTTCTTTCCTTAAACTCCATACCCAATATCCCATCATCATTTAAAAGCTTTACATTACCTCCCATTCTTTTAACCTCGCTTTCTATTCAAAGGATTATTTTATTGGTTTTTCAATTAAACTTCATTTCAAAATTCTCCGTTTTATATGAACCACTAGACACATACACCATATACTAATTTAAATACTTCCTAGGAAAGAAGGTGAAAGTTATGCCATCTATTGTCGGAAATATGGTTGTACAAAATAGTAACGGTTCTTTCAACTTAGGTGATTTTTATAATGTTTCTCCAAAAGAAAATACAAAAGCTTATAATGGTTCGGGTGCATCTAATGTTGCTTTTGTGCTTAATACATTTAACGGTGTTAGTGCAACCAACACATTTGATTCTGATGTTGCCGACCAAAGCCAAGTTGGAACCGCCTAAACTTATTTATTTCTTCTACTTCCGAATAAAAGCCAATATCCCGTTAATAATGTATATATAGTTTCTGTTTCCCCTTCATACCCGAAGGCTTATCAGTTAGCTTTTGCTAGCTGTCCTTTTTAAATACGGGCTGCACACGTATTCAGCTTATAAATTAGGCCTTGTGAGCTGCCACCTTTTAAAGGAGCACATTTAAATATATGCTCCTTTTATTCAATGTTATTTTCACGATCATGCAGAATAAAACATAAGGTATATGGTAATTCTGTGCTCATAAAACCTATTTTTTCTAAGAGTTTATCCATTTGTAAGCTCTTTTTTTCTTTTCAAATAACTCTTTTATTTTTAAATTTGTATTATTTTAAATTATCTATTCTACTTCTCTTTTCTTGTTCATATGCCAAGTTTTTTATTCATAAACTAAAAGTACTTGACATAACTGAATGGAGGCTAATAATGTCTTTTTCAAATATTATTAAATACGGACGCGTTCCCCTCTTTAATTCTAACTTCCCTTTGATTTTATTTTGGAGTCAAAAAAGTGGCTGTACCTCTCTTGCACATTGGTTTTTTTATCAAATAAATTTATTTAAAGAAGCCATAAAATACGATTCTTTCATCCATAATTATGAAAATGAAATATACAAAAACTCCTCGGACTACTTTATTGAACTAGCTGCAGCTTTATATACAAACGGAAAAGATACCTATAAATTAGTGAGAAACCCCTATACAAGAGCTGTAAGTTCATTTTTTTCACTAATTGCCCCCCCTTACATAGAAACCCCAGCATGGAATCCTATTCGGAATTTTTATTATGGTAATGAATTTTGTAATAAACCTATTTCATTTAAAATCTTTCTCTACTACTTAAAAGAGCAAATGATAGATTTAGAACAAGTAGATCCACATTTAATGCAGCAATATGAACCAGGTGAGGAAGAGTTTGTTACAAAGTATATCTACCTTGAAAATTTCTCTACTGAAATTGAGCGCTTAGAACAAACATATCAATTAAAAACTTCTCCTTTACACATACTAACCAAATCATGGCATCATCAGAAAGACAGGGCGATTTTTAGAGGTAATTTTGCAGATGCTGATATTACCGATCCTTTATTCCCACGCCTCCCAACATACGATAGCTTTTATGACCATGAAACTATCCAATTAGTACAGGATATTTTTAATAAAGATTTTAGCACGTACAATTACCCATTAACTCCTTTAAAAAATATGTGATTTTCTAATTGTAGTTTCATATATTATAGAGAAACTTAGATTCACCTATTTAAGTTTCCTCATAAAACTCTCGTAGTAAGTTGGGGCACTGGAAACAGTGTCTTTTTTTAATAAAATTCAAATTGTATTATCTAATAAATCATTAAAACATTTAAATAGAACGTGAAATACTCATTAAGGTTGCCACCATTCGTATGTTTTACTTTGTATGCAAGAAAGACGCAGTTAAAACATTTAGTGAACGAATATTTAAATAGTAATGTTTACAAATATAAAAATGCGGTTGCTCCTTCCTGGAGAAACCGCACCTTATAAAAGTTTTTATTAAATTTTAAACTGACTCGTATACAGATCAAAGTAAAACCCTCTATCTTCCATAAGAGATTCATGATTCCCTCTTTCCAAAATACTTCCATCTTTTATAACAAGGATTTGATCTGCTTTCTCAATCGTTTTCAGTCGATGAGCGATTACAAAACTTGTTCGACCTTTCATTAAATTATTTAGTCCTTCTTGAATTTGCAATTCTGTTCTCGTATCAATATTTGATGTTGCTTCGTCGAGAATTAATATATCTGCATCTGCTAAAATCGCCCGCGCAATCGCAAGAAGTTGTTTTTGTCCTTGACTTAAATTCGATCCTTCTGAAGCAATTTTTGTTTCATATTGATTCGGTAAATGTTTAATAAAAGAATGTGCAGATGCTGCCTTAGCTGCATTGATTACTTCATCATCACTAGCATCTAATCGACCATAACGAATATTATCCATAATCGTCCCAGCAAATAAGTACGTATCTTGTAAAACTACTCCTATTTTACTTCGCAACGAATTAATATCATAATCTTTTATATCTTTTCCATCGATATGAATTTGCCCTTGCTGTATATCGTAAAAGCGAGTTAGCAAATTAATGATTGTTGTTTTGCCCGATCCAGTTGGACCAACTAAAGCAATTGTCTCCCCTGGCTGTGCCTTAAGACTCACTTCTTTTAAAATCGTTTTATTTTCCTCATAACCGAATGTAACATTCTCAAGTGCAACATGTCCTTGTAAATTTTGTACCATGAACGCATCTTTTTTATTTTGGATTTCTGGTACTTCATCCATAATTTCAAAGACACGTTCTCCACCAGCAACTGCCGATTGAATCGTATTCATTAAAGTTGCGAATTGACTAAGTGGTCTTGAGAATTGACGAGAATAATTAATAAAAGCTGCAATGACACCTACTGTTGTCATTCCATTTAAAACCATTACTGATCCAGTCCCAATTACAAGCCCCATACCTAAGTTATTTATAAAGTTCATACTTGGAAAAATAAAAGCTGAAAATGTATCCGCCTTCGTAGCTGAAACTCTTAATTGTTCATTAATTTTATTGAAAGTTTGTACGGTTTCTTTTTCTTTCCCATATAACGTTGTAACATCCGCTCCTGTTATAGCTTCCTCAATAAAACCATTTAATTCTCCTAAATCTCGTTGACGCTTTGCAAAGTTTTTACCACTATAAGCAACTAATTTTTTTGTAACGAAAAACATAATAGGTACTGTAATTAATGTAACAATTGCTAAAATCCAATCTAATGCGAACATCGCAATCGTTACACCTATAAAGGTTAATGCTGATGAAATAATTTGTACAACACTTTGTGTTAACGCTTGATTCAAATTATCTATATCATTTGTCACACGACTCATTAAATCCCCTTGAGAACGTACATCAAAGAACCGTAAAGAAAGCGTTTGGATTTTCTCGAAAATATCTTGTCGTATTTTTTGTATTGTTTTTAATGCAACGTTAACCATGACAAATGTTTGTAGCCAAGTTAACAATACTGTTACACCGTAAATCGCGATAAGTAACAAACACATTCTCGCCGTACCGTTTAAATCTTTCGGTACAATATATTGATCTATAATTACTCCCATTAAATAAGGACCTAATAACCCAAGTAACGTCGTAACAAATACTAAAAATATAACGAACGTAAGAGCAGCCTTTTGATACCCCATATAGTTCCATACTCGCAATACAGTTCCTTTAGTGTTTCTAGCTTCACCCATTTTAGGCGCGTTACGCCCACCTTTATTAGCAAATTGCCCTTGAAAATTACGCATGTTCTTTCCCACCTTCTTTATGTAAATTGCCACCTTGGGAAAGATAAATTTCTTGATATACCTCACATTGTTCTAACAATTCTTCATGTGTACCATCACCTACTAATTCACCGTTATCTAAAACGAGAATTTTATCAGCATCTATTATAGATGAAATTTTAGAGGCGATTAATAATGTTGTTGTTCCTTTATATTCTGTTCTTAATGCCGATTGAATGTTAGATTCTGATTTCGCATCAACTGCTGATGTAGAATCATCTAATATAAGAATGGATGGCTTTCTCACAAGTGCCCTTGCAATTGATACACGTTGTTTTTGTCCACCTGATAAATTCGTCGCCCCTTGTGTTAAATGATATTGATATGAATCTTCCAACTTGTTAATAAACTCAGTCGCACAAGCTGATGAAGCCGCTACTTCCAGTTCGTCATTCGTTGCATCTTCTTTACCATAACGTAAGTTCTCTTCTATGCTACCTGAAAACAATAATGCCTTTTGAGGTACAAACCCGATTGAAGCACGAAGTTTTTGTAAATCGTATGCTCTAACATTTATTCCATCAATGCATACTTCCCCTTGAACAACATCGTATAAACGCGGTAACAGTTTTGCTAAAGTAGATTTACCACTTCCTGTAGAACCGATAATTCCTACTTTTTCACCTTTACATATGTTAAATGAAATATCTTTTAAAACATATTCATTATTTTTCGTGTAACTATAACTAACATTTTTAAAGTCAATTTGTCCCTCGATTTGCTTAGGTGCAACCGCATTTGTTTCCGTCGTAATATCAACCTCAGTATTTAAAACTTGCCGTACACGATCCGCAGATGGAAATGCTCGCGCGATTTGCATAAATACCATACTTATAGACATAAGTGACATTAAAATAATATTCAAATAGTTTATAAACGCTAAAATAGCTCCTACTTGAAGCGTTCCATCAAATACTTTTTCTCCACCAATCCATAATGTTGCGACAATCCCGCCGCTTACAACTAACATAATGATTGGCATCATTATGGAAATAAGCTGCACCGCTCGAATATTTATCTTCGTTAAATTTGTATTAACATTTCCAAACTGAGTAATTTCATATTTTTGTCTTACATACGCTTTAATAACACGTACTCCAGATAAATTTTCTTGTAGCTTTGTATTCACTTTATCTAATGCTTCTTGCACTTTTTTGAACGTTCCGCTCGCTTTACTTGCAATGAATATAATCGCAAGTAATAAAATTGGAACAACCACAAGTAATATAGGAAATAACTCGCGTGCTGTTACAAAAACAATTATTATACTTCCGATAAATAACAAAGGACCACGAACAAGTACACGTAATGTCATCGTCATCGCCGATTGAATAGAAGTAATATCATTTGTCACAATCGTTAATAATTTCCCAGTTCCAAATGAATCACGATTTTCACTAGAAAATGTTTCTACTTTCGCAAATACATCTTTTCGTATGTCTGTAGCGAAATTAACAGCTGCTTTTGTAGAATACATCATACACCCAAGTCCTCCAACTAAACCGAGTGCTGCAGCTCCTATCATAAGAAGCCCCATTTTTATTACATAATTCAAATCACGATTCGCTATCCCTACATCAATAATATGTTGCATAATAGTCGGTTGAATTAAGTCCATCGCAACCTCAAGTACCATAAATAGTGGTCCAATAATCGCGAAGAACATGTATGGTTTTAAATAATGTAATAATTTGCGAAATGATTTCATACTTAATCTCCTTTTTCCTATGAAATTACCATTTAATAATTCATACCCTCCTTACTTAAGCCATATAATTTTTGATTTTTCCAGTACTTCTATTATATTATGCAAATTAATATTTAACATTATTAAATGATAAGCATTAATGACTTTCCGGTCAATAAATGTGCTTTATATTACGCAAATAGAAAAACCGTATTCTTAAGTAGAAAGAATACGGTTTTTCATCTATATCTCTTCAATTGTAAAATCTAAAAACTCAGTCTCAAATCCATTGTTTTTAGAAGGACTACACGTGTAAAAACCTATTTTAACAGGCGCATTCCCTATATCCTCCATCAAATGAGCAATTCTTATTTGTTCCCATTGACAGCTATTTTTTACATATATTATATAATCGCCACGTTTACGAACAATTCGAAAATGAAGTTGTTGGGTAGCTAATTCTGTTGGAAAGTCTTGTGTTGACCAATCAGAATATCCATTATTCGTTACGACAGCTCCTAAATGAGAAGGGCCATCCGGAATATACTCTAATGAAGTTTTCAACCAACACTTTTCCGAAATCATAACAAAAAGACCTGCTTGATCGTATTTTGAATTTGGATCCATACACAATTGAACTTCAGCTTGAAAGTCTGTCATCATTTCATTATAAAATACATGACCATTCATTACTTCAAAACCATAATGTGTTTTAAGCCAGAAATCTGTTTCTGCTTTCGAACGGACGATAAACGACCGGTTGTCATTAATTTTATAATATTCAGGGACATTCATTATAGTGAGCTGCTCAACATGTTTAGGTATATACGATATATTCATAGTTCCTCCATAATAAAGCCTTTATACAAACATTTAAAACTCCGCTAATACAGGGAATTTATAACCTTTAAAATCTAACTCTTTATTACTTCGAACCATTAAATACTTATTAGACTGTAATTCTGTAAATTGTACATCCTCAATCCCTAATTGATCTGGTGAGAAGTAAAATTCGATTTCTGTAAATCTTTCAGCGATTTCTCCGCATATTTCATCTAAAACTGGAATTACTGGTGCAAATACTCCATATAATTTCAACTTTTCATTATCTACTTCATACACAATTAGAGCATCTAGTTTCTCTGAATAATACAATTTCTCATTCCATCCCGAATCATACATATTCAAATAAAACGAAGGACGGAAGTTTAATGTTGAAAAATTATTTGAAAGTCTTTGGCTACTATCAATAGTTTCATGTATTAACTTTCTATCCTCTTCCATATAATAATCTAATTTTCTAAGTAAGGAGTCATTATTATTCTTTTTATCATATAGAATAGTCATCAAATACTCCTGCACAACTTTAAACCCAAATGATGCATATAGTTCAGGTTTTTCCGTAAATAATAAGGTACATTCACATTTCTTATCAATTTCTTCTATCATTTTACTTATTAATTGTGTCATGAGTCCTTGTCTACGAAAATCAGGGTGAGTCATTACCGTTTGAATGCCGGCTGCATTTATTCTTTCACCATTTACTAGCAATGGTAGCGAAAATACCGCAACATTTGCAATCGCTTTATCGTCATGTAAAAATGATAAAGCTTTGTATGTATCATCCCAATAACCTCTCTCTGAAAAATCATTCAATGTTTGAATTGTAATTCCAAACACTTCTTCAAATAAAGGAAATAACTGCTCTCTTTTTGGTTCTTCTAAAAGAAATTTTTCAAAAATTTCAACATTCCCCATGTTGTCCCTCCATACGTTAATTCCATCAAATTAGATTTAGCTATATAACCTGCTCTTAATGTAATAGGTCTTACCAATCAATATACTATCATAAAATATAAAAAAAGAGTCTAATTAATTTTATGTTTTGACTATTCGAAAATAAGTCGAATAAAACAATATTAAGATTTTTGAATATTAATAAGTTTATTATATAAAAATAGTGCTTTCTACTTCGTTTTTACTCATAGAAATGCACCATTTATAAAAAAATATTTTTTATTATTTTTTTCCTTCTAGTCTCTCCCTCGTATTAATTTCTTCTCCTCTCATTCGCTTTTCAAATGTATTTCTCCAACTTGTAGAAAGTGCATGTACTTCTAAAATCCTTTTTAGCCCTTCCATATTTTGTTTTTCCTTATGCATAATACGATTAGCAAATGCTACTGTAACACCTTTTGGATCAGACTTTATTAACTTTAACGTATCAACAGGTGATACCCATCCTTCTTTTAATACACGAAAATAAAATCCTGTATATCCTGTTTCTTGAAAATAAAGTGGTAACTTTGGAATATTGTATTTCTTAGCTAATTTAAAACAAGGTTGTCTTGGCTGTGTTACTTGTACAATTGCTTCTCCAATTTGAAATGTATCACCAATACAAACATCCTCTTCACACAGACAATTAATTGTTATATTTTCTCCGAATGCTCCATATACAAGGGCTTGATTCAACTCTTTTTCCCAGTAGCTATAATGTTCTCCAGAATACACACAAACTGCTTTATCTACTCCACCATGATGAACTAAGTCCGCTTGCCCATCTCCATTAAATTTTAAAAAGGATAAAAACACCGGTTCCCTTACTTGCTTCTTATTTATACCTGTATGAATTACCTTTCCGCCGTATGTAACCTCTTTTGGTAACCCTATATTTAAAGATAGTACCTCATATACTTTATTCATCTTAATCGCTCCTCTTACTTACCCTACAATTTTTCAATAGATTAATTTATACTTTCAAACTCTCTGTCTATTTTTCATTTAAAATGACAAAAGGTCAGCAAATGTAATAACCACTCAAATATCCTTGCTCCTATACTTATCTATCCTTACTTCAAAACTTTTCAATCCCTCTCTAATAAAGTGATTATAAGCTCAACAAAATCATTGTTCAATCCAATTATTTATATAATAATGATAGGTATAACCTATCATTAAACTTGAGGTGATTCCAATCGAATTAAGACAACTTGAATATTTTTTAGCTGTTTCAAAAGAATTGCATTTCACAAAAGCAGCTGAGAAACTAAATATTTCACAACCTTCTTTAAGTCAGCAAATACGTGCATTAGAACATGAAGTAGGAATGCCGCTTTTTGATCGCATTGGTAAAAAAATATCTTTAACTGATGCAGGAAGGATTTTATTATTACATAGTAAAACCATTTTTCATGAAGTCGAACAAGCTCGTTCTGCAATTCAAGATCTAAACGGATTACAGCAAGGTTCCTTAACAATAGGCTCTTTGTTAACCGTCGTAAATTATTTACTACCACCAGCTATATTAAATTTTAATCATTCATATCCCAATATAGAGCTTTCTGTATTAGGGCTTCGTACAGGAGATATTCGTGAAAAATTATTACAAAACGAACTAGATATTGGCATTACATTTCTCCCGGTGCAAGATAAGGAGATTATTTCTATCCCTCTATACAAAAGTGAACTTACATTAGTCGTACCAACCGATCATCAATTAGCTGAACGTAATCATGTATCTATTGCTGAATTACAGAACTACCCTTTAATTCTTTTACCTAAAAATTTCTTTTTAACCGAACTAATTACATCTCATTGTCAAAAATTTAACTTTAAACCAAAACCAATTTTAGAAATTAGTACGATGGAATCTTTAATCCAAATGGTTTCAAAAGGAATGGGAATTACAGTGTTACCAAAACCGTATATAGACTTTTTACAAAATAAAAACATTCAAGCAATTAAAATAGAAAATCCTACCCCAACAATAGAAATTGGGCTTATTTATAGAAAAGATAAATATATGTGTGCTGCAACTCGAGAATTTATTGAACAACTAAAAAGAACAGTACGTTCTTTACAAAGCTAAACGAACAAAAGAGATTATCCTATAAAACCGTTTCACAACGCTCTAGTAGGATAATCTCTTTTCAAAACAAAATACAACATAACTTTTAAACTCAAATAAATTTCAATGTACCTTTTTAGATATTGGAATATATTTCGTAAAATATGCCCCGACTAGTAATAAAACAATTGAAGTTAACCAAATAAAAATACCGCCAAAGTTAAACCAATATGCAAGCAAATTTAAGATTGCTAGTGTAAAGAAACAAATTGAAGTTAACGCACTCTTCAATCCTTTTACCCCTGCTTTTTTTCTTTTTTCATAAGTAATATACATTGAAACGGCAACAAATAAGATAAGAACAATCGGTAACATTACTTTTAGCAATGGCAATCCCTCCCGTACATACACCTTACTATTACCATTTTATCTCATTTATTCTTCTTGAATCAATTAATAGCATTCTTCTCTCCAAAAGTCAGTATACGTTTTATTATTAAATTTCACATTTACCTGAGAAAATGAAAGACTTCCTCCAACTTTCAATGAGTACCAGTCGTTGAATAGTGGAGATCCGAAGCAAATATTCATTATACGATTATGCAAATCAAATAAGACAGAATGCAAAGTTCCAAACCATTCTTCATAATTATGTACTGTCAGCCCAGTAGGATACTCTCTTTCTACTAATTCTTTTAAAGAATCCATGCTCACTAGTTCATTTTGATTTAAATATTCATACAATATGTGATATCTGTTTGTGGATTGTTCTAATCTTCTATTATTCAATTTTTGAATAGGTAAACTAATCGCATGGTTTGTTGATACGATAAAATCATGGCTTTCCTCATCAATTGTGGTTATTGATTTATATCCGTCAAATATTTCAATACGCGCTGCGTCTAAAGGATCTGCTACAATTAGATTAATATTACTTGCAATTGGCATTTCATCAACTAGTGATATCGCCTCCTGCACATTTTTACATTTCTCCAATAATACTCGAATTACCGCAAAGCATTGTAAACCACTTAACACTGGCTTTCGTAAGCCTTCAATATTTCCTACTGGTTGACCACATGCTGAAAATGTAACAGCTAACCCATGCTCGTTAACTCCTTCTGTTCGACCGAAATAAAAAGTAGAAAAGCCATTATGTACATATGCACCTTCAACATGTGTTGAGCAAAAACGCATATCATCTATTTTGGGTAACAAATCATAATTTCTTAATACATATGTGTGCTTTGAATCTGTCTTTTTAGGTAATACGACACAATGACTACATCCTGCTTTTAATAGTGTTTGATAATAATACATCAGATTTCTAGCAGGAATTTTCAACACTTCACAAAACCCTTCAATTTCTTCATTAATTCCTGGACAATATTGATTTAATATATTTCTAGATTCTGTCCAATAATTATCTGATACTAAATGTTCTTGCTGTATAAATTGTGGAATGAGATACGGATGATTTTTCACAAACTCTCCTTGTTGCTTTCCAATATCATAATGACTTCCTTTTAATGATGAAAAGTACCCCTTAACTTGGTACATCTAAATCCCACCTTACATCTAATTTATCCATATCATACCAAATGAATTTTATTCATTCTTGATGTTTTTTACTGTCTTTCAAATCAAATTTGGCTGGAATAAAGAAAACAATTATAAAATAAAAATTAGGAAACTGTAATCATTAACAGTTTCCTAATTTACCTATACTATATTATCCCCTCTTCCACCAACGTTTCTGCAATTTGAACCGAGTTCCAAGCGGCCCCTTTTAATAAATTATCGGAAACAATCCAAAGATGGAATCCTTTTGGTGTATCAGGGTCTTTTCTAATTCTCCCGACAAATGTATCTATTTTCCCTTCTGCATATAATGGCATTGGGTACAGCTGTTCACTAGGATTATCTTGCAGTATAACACCTGGTGCATCCAGCAACACTTCTCTTATTTCTGCAACAGTTGCTTCTTTTTCAAGTTCTATATAAACCGATTCTGAGTGCCCGGATACGACCGGAACACGCACACAAGTAGCTGCCATTTTCAAGTTTTGGTCCTCCAAAATTTTCTTCGTTTCTTGAATCATTTTTACTTCTTCAAATGTAAAATCATTATCTGTAAATATATCTACTTGAGGCAATACATTAAACGCAATCGGATAGTGTTTTTTATCTTTTTTCGCTGGCAGTATAGTACTCTTAACCTCTTCACCTTCAAGCATTGACTTTGCCTGTTCTTTTAATTCATGAATCGCATGAATTCCTGAACCTGACACAGCTTGGTATGTGGAAACAATAATTCGTTCCAATCCGAATACTTTTCGAATTGGTTGAAGTGCCGTCACCATCTGTAATGCTGAACAATTCGGAACTGCTATGATACCGTTATGCTCCTTTAAAGTGTGCGCATTTACTTCTGGAACAACGAGTGGTACATCGTGCGCCATTCGGTATTCACTTGTGTTATCAATTACGATGGCACCACTAGTGACTGCGTGATTAACAAATTGTCTAGACACTTCTCCTCCAGCGCTAAAAAAGGCAATATCTACACCTTCAAAGCTAGTTGCTTTTGCCTCTTGTATCATTATCTCTCGTCCTTTAAATTGCACTAACTTGCCAGCGGATCGTTTTGACGAAAGCAATGTAACTTCAACTATATTAAATTTAGTTTCTTTTTCTAACAGTTCAATAATTTTTTGTCCTACTGCACCTGTAGCACCAACTACAGCTACATGATAGCCCTTTTTGATCATCATTTCTCCTCCAATATAATTTAAATGAATATTTCTATAATTTCATTTTATAAAGAATTTAATCATTTGGAAAATTGAAATACGTGATATAATCATTCATAAATCATGATAATAAAAGAGGGATAGCTTATGGAAATGAGACATGTTAAAACATTTTGTGCCATCGTTAAGTATGGTAGTTTTTCTAAAGCTGCTCATGCGTTAGGTTATGCGCAATCTACTGTAACAGCGCATATGAAAGCATTAGAAAACGATTTACGTCTCCCTCTATTCGATCGATTAGGGAAAAAAGTACTTCTTACAAAAGCAGGTCATCAATTTCATCCTTATGCTCTAGAATTACTAGCTATTTATGAAAAAGCGCAAGAAATCCCTCAAAATAGTGATGATTTAGAGGGAACTTTAACGATTACATCTAACGAATCATTAGCAGTGTACCGATTACCACAATTATTACGTATGTACAAACAGGAGAATCCGAAAGTAAATATCATACTGGAAACAACTACAAACGAACAAGCAATGAATAAGCTACGTGAAGGAGAAACAGATGTTATTTTCATAATTGGAGAAAGTATGGAACATAATGATTTTATTACGCGTACTTTTTGTAATGAAGCATTTGGATGGATTTTACCTCCCCATTACTCTACACACTCTAATCCATTTTGTTTACTAAATGATACTCAATTTATCTTTACAGAACAAAGCTGCGGCTATAGACCGATGGTAGATCGGTTTTTACGTCAAAGCGGAAATATTCCAGCTAAAACATTTGAAACTTCCAACGTTGAAGTCATTAAACAATCTGTGATGTGTGAGTTAGGAATTTCAATTCTTCCTTACATTGTTGTACAAGAAAGTTGTCAAAAAGAACAACTCTGTTTTCAGCCTATCGAAACTTCAACAGTTATTCAAAGCCATGTAATCTATCATAAATCTAGATGGATTTCACCCGTTTTACAATCGTTTCTTTCCTTACTAGAGCGAGACTAAAAGGTGCACAAAAAAAGAGTAACTGCCTAATAAGCACTTACTCTCTTCCAATATTATCTTATTTATTAGTCTGTCCCCCATCTGCAATTAATTTACTACCTGAATATGTACCTTTTTGCATAAACAATTGATTAATTAACTCTTTTTGTTCCGCTTCTGACATTACTCCTTTTCCTTCGCCTAAATTCCCGCTTTGTAATTTCCAAATCTTGTTGTGATCTGCGTCCATCTTTTCATATTTCCCTTGTTTCCATCTCTCTAAAATATCTGCATATGTATTTCCTTGTACTAGATCATTACTCTTTACAATATCAAGTAAACTTTCAATTCGTTCTTGTGTGATAAAAATATAGCCCCACTTTTGATCAGCTTTCGTTTTTTGATGTGCCATTTCATGTAATGCTGTCTGTATGTTCTCATCTGTCCATTTAAAATTTTTATTAAAACCGCTATTTGGTAATGAATGATTGCCATTTTCTAAAAGCTTTGCATCTTCAGCTTTTACATTACTATCAGCTAGTACTTCTGCTGCCGGAGCAGCTGGTGATGCCTTTTTCGCAGCTGGTTTACTATTATTTAGATAATACAGCATACCATATGTTACACCTACGCCGATTACCGCCATACCAGCTAAAATACCTATTATTTTAAAAAATGTTTTCATCTTGCTTGTTTCCTCCCACATATCCCATTCATATTTTCTATTTCTCGAACCACATATATATTTCCTTATATTATATTTCTTTTCTTTATCAATTGAAAGATTATTCTGTCAAAATATCCATCTTTTTCAAATGCAGATCCATTTCTAAGCATTTCGTTTTAATTTTATAAAAATATATGCTAGCCTACATATTAAGGAGATGAATAAATATGAGTTTATTGTATAGCGGTTTAACTTTTTTAAACTTTGACGATACATATTTATTACAAAATAAACTTCATTCTTATTCACATGAGGATATTGATTTTAGTCATTTAGAGCACACAAACCTGTATTGCGAGATTCCTTCTTTAAAGAGTATAAAACGGGAGTTATATCGTAGAAAGCAAAGAGGAATCACCTTTATCGGTTCTGGAAATTATCATTATGTATCTTATTTGCTACTAAAAGAAATAGATGAACCATTTAGCCTTATTTTATTTGATCATCACACTGACATGAACTTAAAAGAAGAAAATGAACATACTCTTATTTCTTGCGGGTCATGGGTATCGTTCACACTTCAAAATAACCCAAAATTAAAGAAAGTAATTATTATCGGACCTTCTTCTTTAACCATTCATTCTAATGATTATTCATGCGTAGAAGTATTCCCGATAGATACAACTTATGAAGTATCTACACATACGATACTTTCGCATATTCATACAGATACTATATATGTAAGCATTGATAAAGATGTTTTAGATTCAAAAGTAACTATTACAAATTGGGATCAAGGACATATGAAACTTTCTACACTATTAAAATGTTTACATTCTCTTATTAGGAATAAAAATGTTTATGGTATCGATATTTGTGGTGAACTACCGGTTTATCCTTCTCAGCTCTTTCTAGCTAAATATGCAAATGCTATTAAGAAAAATGAAAAAGCAAACTTACAAATTTTAAAATCAATATATAATACATAAAAAAACAACGAGCACCTTATAAGGCACTCGTTGTTTTTATGCACGATGTTCTTTTAACCACTTCGTAATCGCATCTAACCTCGAAACATCAAAACGTCTCTCTTCACACACATTTAAACTATTTAAACTTTTCACAATTTCTAATTCATTCGATTTTACACTTTTCGCATCAATCATTTTGCAATATCCGTCTGTAACAGCATTTAAATTTTCATAATAACGTTGAAACGATTTTGATATATGTAAATGTTTTTCAAAGTTTCTTCTTCTTTTTGTCTCGTCAGATTCTTTCCGTTTTCTAAGTTCTTCATCATTCGTATATAAATAAAAATATTGATCGGGAAAACCAATTTCCCTATGTATCAGCTTTTCTTTATAAAAGTTTTCTATTAAAGATAACGGCTGATTAAATATATCAAAATGGAAACACCAATTATAACTAAGTGGTTGATAAATGTCGCCATCAAGTATTACTAATTCATATTGCTCTGATTTCTGCGCTGCTATTTTCCAGCGCTCTACTTGTTTTTCAAAATACCATGTTCTATGTTCGTTTTTTGGTCTTTCAAACAATAAATTCACTTCAGGTATAATGTACGCACCATAATTTTTTTCTAACTCACGACACGTGCTACTCTTACCAACCGCACTTGCTCCCTCAAACGCTATAATCCCCATAGTTTCTCCCACTTTCATTAACTTAAATCTCTTTGCTTTGCATTTTTTCCCCATAACTGTCTCCATAAAACAATTGAAGCGATAGAAAGCATAATTGTTGTAATGATACTCCCCTCAATACCGAACGAGCCCCCATGAAGGACTTCCGATCCTTTTGTTACAGGTTTAAAAAGTGGTGTAGAATACATTGCCATTCCACTTACTGCAAAACCATAAATATTAAACTGTGCCCAATTCCACAACGAATGCCACGCGCATATCCCCCAAAGACTACTGTCCTTTAAAGCGTAAAAAGCTGCAAATACACCAACTAATATTATATTCGATATTGAAAGAATTGTAATACCTGGATTTAGTAAATGCAGAAAACCAAATAAAAAAGAAGTTACAACAATCCCAATCCATATACGGCTTCTAACAGAAAGGACTGGAAATAACCAACCTCGAACAACAATTTCTTCTGTTGCACCTTGTATTAAAAAAGCAACTAAAGATCCCACAATTCCAATTATAGCGGTTGGCGTAATTTGTTGCATTTGTAGTTGTACAATTCCTGTTAATAAAAGTATCATTACTGGTATTGAAATGAAAACAAAACCTATTAATGCACCTCTCAAATATTTTCTTATCCACTGATTTCTCCAAAAACCAATGGATGAAATTGATCTTTTCTCTACAAATCTAACCCATAAAAAAACAAAAAATACAGCTCCGCCAAACGTCAATATCATCTCAATATCACTATAAATTGCCTTCATTAAAAGTGTTTCTGCTTTCGGTAAAAACAACATAAATAACATGAACAATTCACCTAAAGTTAAAAATACAATTGCAAGTATAACAGCGAATATTGGATGAACTTTTTTTCTTCCTTCTTTAGCTGCATCAATTATTTTAAATTGAGTAAATTGCAATATTCTCGCCTCCATAACAAATATATTAATACTATATATCGTTTCTCTAATACAAACTTCCAATAAAAATGCTCTCCGTTTAGCATAAACCTAAATTTGGAATAATATATAAATAAAAGAGATAACTTTGTGCGTTTTACTATTATCACCAAGATTATTCACTGGTATTACCAGCACTTGCTATTTCCCACCATTTGTTGTAAGATAGTAATTAAGGTCAATTTAACACCATATTTCCTTTGCATATTATCAAGTATCAATCAGGATTATTTTGTACTCCTTATGGGTGTTTGATAATATGTGAACTTTTATTTTTCATTCAAATAAGGCCGATCATATTGTAATCTTTTTAAATTTTAGGAGGCATTACCATGACATTAACAGGTAAAGTAAAATGGTTTAACAGCGAAAAAGGTTTCGGTTTCATCGAAGTTGCAGACGGTAACGACGTATTCGTTCACTTCTCAGCTATCACTGGCGACGGCTTCAAGTCTCTTGACGAAGGTCAAGAAGTTAGCTTCGAAGTTGAAGACGGTAACCGTGGACCTCAAGCTAAAAACGTTGTAAAGCTATAATTCAAACAATAAAAAGGTTGTTACCAGCTCGGTTAACAACCTTTTTAATATATAACTAAAATTTTTTACATAAAAGGAGTGGTTATATGTATCGCAATCGAAAGAACGATGTAGCTGAAGTACCACCAGAACAAACCCCTGTCTGGGAATGTGAATCAGAGGATTGTTTAGGATGGATGAGAAAGAATTTTTCATTTGAAGAAGAGCCTAAATGCCCTTTATGTAAAAGTAGCATGAAAAGCGGAGAACGTTTATTACCTAAAATAGGTTAATTTTTACTTACCCCCTCTTTTATAAGAGGGGGTTCTTATTATAAATTTATATCCTCTACATCCGTTCGAACTATAGAATACAATAGTGCATCATGTTGCTTATTTCCTTGATGAATATAGCCACGTAATAACCCTTCCTTATGAAAGCCTATTTTAGATAACATTTTACAAGAAGTAACATTTTCAGGGTATGTAATAGCTCCAATTCTAAATAAGCCTAAATCTCGAAATCCATAATGAATAATTTCTCGAGCCGCTTCTGACGCATAACCATTCCCCCAATAACGAGGATGTAAGTCATATCCAATTTCAGATCGTTTACTCCATAGTTGTAAATTATTTAATCCAATTGTACCCACTAAAGTATTTGTTTCTTTTAATACAATCCCCCATCGTATTGCCTTTTTCTCAAAGTAATTTTTTGAAAAAGATTCAATCATACGTGAAGCTTGTCCAAACTCCGTAAAAGAATTCATACCGTAATAACACGTTACTTCATCCAATGAAAAGATTTCATATATTTTTTGACAATAAGATTGTTCTATTTCAACTAAACGCAAACGTTCTGTTTCTAATATAGGAAACGCCACAGGATCACTCCTTTCTTTCTACTCATTCATTATAGCAGAAAAAGTATTTATAATTAGGAAAGTCCTCAATGTCCCATTTATCAAATATTTCTAGAGAAGCTTATCCTCTTAATTCAATACAAACTAAAAATAACCCTTCTTGCTTTTGCATGATTAGAAAAAATAAAGAGGTGATCAAAATACTATGATCACCTCTTTATGCTCTATTTATTTGCAACTAATGCCCAAGAGCTGTTTGTCTCCAGTTTACACTTAAAAAACCAGTTTCTCTAAGTAGTGTATCTAACTCATTAACAAAAGGATACAATCACATTCCCTACTCTTACCTTTATTTATAAAAATTAATTGTATTATTTTCATTTTCACCACTCCGTCTTATAATTTCGATTCCGTGCTCACTTTTCCCTTCTAAAACACACCCCTGATCCATACATTTATGGTAAAATGTAGTTAACGTTATGTTTTTCTGTGGAGGTGTAAATGTTCTATGTATATATTCATCGGCTTATCCCTCTTACTCATATTACTCATATTTTTATTTGCAAAAAAGTTCGCCCCAAATTCATTCATGATGACTAGTTTTAAAGGTAATAGCTTTATGACATTTTCAATCGGCATGTTAATCGCTTCCACTCTTTCGCTTTCATATGGAATCTATCACGCAGCAACCTATCAACCTAAACATTTAGATATCACGTTACAAAATCAAAACTTTACTGTTTTCGGTAATGTTGGGGAGCTTGGATATTTCTCAGAAGAGTTACTAAAAAAAGATACAGCAGTTGAATTACATTTTGCCTCTTGGGAAACAATTCAATTAAATAATCCAGAAATAATAGTAAAATACCCTTCAGGTAAACAAGAATCATGGAAACCGAACATAACATCACTTCCAGCCAATAAATTAAAAGAGAAACATGGCATAAAAGAGCTTTATCAACTCTCATCATATTCATTTAAAGAATCTGGGAACATAGCATTAACGATTACTGAGAATAATATAACTAATAAAAAAATCTCAATTCAAGTGAAATAAATAAAACGTCCCTCCAATATACTGGAGGGACGTTTTATTTATTTATTTATGTATTCTATGTTAGTTTGACGATTCATTTAATGTTGCAATTATTTCATTTGCAGTGTTCTTCCCATTTCCAATACACGCACCAATTCCGACACCGTAATATGAAGCTCCAGCTAAGTATACATTAGGATAAAGATCCGTCATTTTTTCTTGTAATATTTGAACAGCTTGATTATGTTCTAAATGATATTTCGGCATTAAATCTTTCCAATTTGTAACTTCAACTACTTCTGGTTTCCCTTTAATTCCCAGACTCTTTTCAATATCATATAAAGCGACTTGTACCAATTCTTCTTCACTATAATTTTTAATCGTTGCATATACTGGATTTGTACTCTTATAAAACATTCTTACTAATAGCTTTTGTTTTCCCGATGTATGCTTCCACTTCCGGCTTGTCCATGTACACGCATCACAATGTAAATCACTGTTTTCCGTTACGATAAATCCTGTGCCGTCCGCCGGTAATTGTTCATCAAGTATATCAAATCCTAAGTAAATACTTATAAGAGATGAGTTTTTAAATGTATGAAACTGCTCGTTTAACTCATTAGACCGTAATAAAGTTTCTGCGATATCATGCGGAGCTGCTAAAACAACATAATCAGCTTGAATTGATTCATGATTTGCAAAGGAGATTTCATAGCGATCACCTTGTTTCCTTACAGCAGTCGTTACAGCACCTTTCTTAACGACTGTCTCAGTCAGCATTTCTTCTAAACGATCAATAATCGTAGATAGTCCACCTTTAAATGATACGAACTTTTTGTTTCCTGCTGATTGAAACTGTTTTTTATTCTCTTCAAAACCTTTAATAATACTTCCATATTTATTTTTATAATCCAGTAAATACGGTAATGTCGATGCCATAGTAAGTTCATTCAATTTACCGGAATATACTCCTGAAAGCACCGGAGCAATTTGTCTTTCCACTAACTCTTTCCCTAAAAAGCTTTCTAAAAATACAGCAAGTGAAGTATCTTTTGTAAACTCTTTATTTTTCGTTATAAAATCTTTTAAAGCAACAATTTTCCCTTTCGTTGATACTAGCGTACTGCTAAACAAAGACTCCACACTCATCGGTATCCCAAATATAGTGTCAGATGGAATTGGGTGTAAAGTATTATCAGAATGTATGTAAGAAATACCCGTTTCGTTATATACCATTTCTTCTTCTAAATTCAACTCTTTTACAAGCGGCATAACATGTTCATTACGAGCAACGATAGAATCCGCTCCTGATTCCATAATAAAATCCTTTTCTTCTACACTATGGATTTTACCACCTAAGTACTCTTCTTTTTCTACAAGGATTAAATTTAAGTCGATATTATTATCCTTTTTTAATTTTTCTAAATAAAACATAGTAGAAAGTCCCGTTATACCTCCACCGATAACAACAACTGTTTTCATATGTACTGCGCTCCTAACCGATACAATTAATAATTCCTTTATTATTATACCCAAAAGTCCTTATATTCGACTAGCAGCTTGTGCATTCTGTAAGAAATTAGACAATATATTCGAATATATTTCTGGTTGATCGTTATGCACTAAATGACCAGCAAACGGAATAACAGCAATATAAATATTATCGTTTAATTGTTTGAACATTGTAGTAGCTGTAACTTCATCTTCTGCATCTCCCCCAGCAATACAAAGTGTAGGTATTTGAAGATTAGCTACATCACCTGTTTCATCAAATGGGTACCAATCTTTAACTTGCCACGATTCAAGTAATGCTTTCCAGTCACTTTTCTCATGAATTTCATTCATATACGTTATAACTTCTTTATTTTCCATCAATTCCTGATGACACTTTGCTTCATACTCCTGAGACTCTTCCCAATTTTCTCTCTTAACCGGAAAAATACCTGAAAAAGTTAATGTTCTCACTTTATCTGGATATTTTTTTGCAAATAATAAAGCGACTAATCCTCCTAGTGAAACACCAGCTATATGACATCTATCAATTTGTAAATGTACTAACGTATCATGTAAATCCTTTACAGATCGTAGGAAATAATTCTCCAACGTCCCCCCTGATCTTCCATGTCCTCTTAAATCAGGACGAATGATTTGATAGTTTTTTTCTCGAAAAAATGCTACCTGCTCTTCATACTCTACTAAACCTGTCATACCACCAGAGTGTAAAAGCATAATTGGTTCCCCTTCGCCTGAAATGTGCGTATGTAATATCATATATCTCCCTCCTTCAAAACAGAATATTCTATCTATTATCAGTATATAGAATATACATCTGAATTTCCAAATAAAAAAGAACTATAACATTTTCAAATCATGCCATAGTTCTTTTTATTTTAAAAACATAAAGTAATTAATCAATTTGTCTATTTCTTGACTTAATGCCAATACTTTTTCATGTTGAATTCCGTAATCCGATACTAAATATAAAAGTTCTTCTTTCTTTATTTCAATGACTTTTTCCAATTTCACTAATTCCATGTCGTTTTACTTCTCTCTCCAATACTAAAATATATGTATTTTAGTATAGCCTATTTACATAATTAGTAAAAGTAAAATAAGCATGTAAAATCTTACAAATAAAAAAATAATATACCTATCAACAAAAAATTTTAAATTTAACCCTTTATACAGATCATTAGACTTCATTATGTATTAATAACAAATCGGAATTTCTCTAATGTAATATCTTTATATTCTGGAGCTCTCTTTATATGATCAAAATAACTATATGAGAATTTAAAAACATGCCCGAAATCCCAATCAAACGCACTATAGTCTTTTAGCCAAAATTGATTTTCTGTTGGTAATACATAAGCACGTTTTGATTCGATTAAAGGTAAACGATCTATAGGTGAGTGCAAGTTAATTTCAGTATTCGGCATAAGATATTGACTAGCACGTAACACGTATACTAGTTTTAACAGTGGACGTATCCCTCGTTGGAATATATCTCTATGCCCTAAATCATACATAATATTAATTGCATGAGAAAAAGTAAGCAAATGACCAATTAAATCATGATGCGCTTCCGCTCTATAAATAATATTAAATTGCGAGAGCTCCTTTAAAATAAACTTAGATAATTGTTTCGGATTTTTGAATTCACTTTCTATCTCATCGTTTATACTTAATTGTTTTACTTCCTTCGTCGTAAAACCAATCCACGATCTACCAGGAATTGTTTTTCGAAACGATAATATAAGGTTAGTAATTCCCTCAATTGCTTGATTATTCCCCCATTTTTGTAACTCTTTCATAGCTAATAAACTTAATGCAGCATAAATGACATTATGCCCCACCCAATGAAGTTCATCAATTGTATGCTCCATTGATTTTATAATCAGTTTTTCAGCACTTTGAAAATCAATTTCTTTTTTACTATCGATGATTTCACCTAAGTTTTGATTGTTCAACATCATTTTTGTTTGAGAATACATACTACGATTTATCTCTTCTTCCATATTGTTATCTTTCATAAAAAAATAACTAGCAATTGCAGCTGCTCCGAAATGCGCATGCCAAATATCATTTGTTTGTTTTTTACACTGAGAAATAATTGAAAGACCCTCTCTTAAAACAGTTTTATTTTCCATCTATTTTTCCCCCGTAATAAAAATCACTTAATACTCATCCTAAAGATGGTGTCAATACAAATAAAATATGATTGGATTCATCACTTTTATTCAAAAAGCGATGTTTCACATTTGGCGGAATACGTACAACATCGCCTTCTTCTAAAAAATATTCTTTTCCTTCTAACTCCACATACACTTCTCCTTTCATAACAACAGCAATCTCTTCTTTATCTTCATGTGAATAGTGACTTTCCGTTGTGTTTGCTCGTTTATTTAAATCCATTATTAACATTTCAATTCGTGCTTTCATAAAATCCGGTGTTAATACATCATATACAATGTGATCATTGTTCTCCCGATACACTTTTTTTCGATCTTTTTTCTTAGAAATGAGTGAATCTGTATCAATCTCATTAATAAAAAGTGTAAATAGCGGTACATTTAATGCTTTCGCAATTAATTCCAATACACTTAAAGAAGGATTCGCATATCCTCGTTCAATTTGACTAATTAGTGAAGTACTAATTCCTGCATAATCAGCAAATTCACGAATTGTCATATTATTTTTCTTACGATAACTTAATACAGTTTGTCCGAGTCTATCATGTATCATAGTAAAACCTTCCTTTCGTTCATCATATTGCATGTTTCGTTGTCTTTGTGCTGACATAGTAAACAAAGGCAAATAATCCTTTCCTATCGCCTTAAGGACTTATATACTTACCTTTGTACATTATATCGTATTTAGTTCATTATAATAAACAATCTATCGGAGGGACAAACTGTGAAATCACCTATTCTTTCATATTGCATCTTATTTTTCGGCGTATTCGCCCTATCAACTTCAGCAATTTTCGTAAAATTGGCAGATGCTCCTGCGGCTATCATTGCTTTTTACCGTTTATTTTTTGCTGCACTGATTCTATTACCGTTATTACTATTTAATAAAAATAATCGAAACGAGCTAAAAACAGTAACAAACAGACAATGGGGATTCGGATTCATATCCGGGCTATTTTTAGCTGCACATTATGTACTATGGTTTGAATCATTACAATATACTTCTGTAGCGAGTTCTACAGTTATCGTAACGTTACAACCTTTATTTTCAATGATTGGTGGTTACTTTCTATTTAAAGAGAGATTTACGAAAGGAGCGGTCATTGGTTGCCTCATCGCTATTTCAGGAAGTATCGTCATCGGATGGCAAGACTTCCAAATTAGTGGAGAAGCTTTATACGGGGACATTTTAGCCTTTATTGCGGCCGGAATTATTACCACTTACTTTTTCATTAGCCAACATGTTCGTAAAGATTTATCACTTATACCGTATTCGGTAATTAGTTATGGAAGTAGCGCCTGTTTTCTCGGTATTTTTTCCTACATGCAGCAAGAATCTTTCATCCATTACTCTACACAAACTTGGTTGTGCTTTATCGGCTTAGCATTTATTGCTACAATTTTAGGGCAAACAGTTTTTAATTGGTTATTAAAATGGATGAGTGCTACTGTAATCTCTATGAGTATTTTAGGAGAAACGATTGGAACTTGTATACTAGCGTACTTTATATTAAATGAGACTATTTCTTTACAACAAGGGCTAGGCATTACATTTATTTTTATTGGTTTAGCATTATTCTTATTACAACCAAAACTACCGAATCACAACTAACAAATAAAAAAGCATGACATTAATTTGTCATGCTTTTCACTATTCATTATGTACAATTAAACCATCAGGTCTAAAACGACTCATCATAATTTCATTAATAAACTTTCCGTGAGCCTTCAAATTCCCTACTTTTATTCCCTCTTCTACAAATCCAAATTTTTCATATAGCGATTTCGCTTTCGGATTCGTTTCTAAAACACCAAGCTCTACTCGCTCTAACATTAACCAATTATCAGCTAAATCAAGCATTTTTGTAAGAAGTGTTTTCCCAATGCCTTTATTATGATATTCACTATCTACCCCCATAAACAAATCCCCCGAATGAGATCTACGTCCTGGGCTTTGGGTTAATCCAACAAATCCAACAACTTTTCCATCATACTCTGCAACAAATTCAAATTGATTTGGCGCTAAATTACGAATTCTATTTTCCATCGCATCTACACGCATACTAGGTAAGAAAACCATATAAGGTAATACATCATCTTGTATGCATATACGATGAATTGCTCTAGCATCTTGTATTTCTACCGCTCTTAGTTTGATCTCCATATTTTCTCCCCTCCATATTCATAACAATACATTATTCATTCTAGACCCCCGGGTGAAACCCCTTCTCTTCTATATTTCTTTATGTTATTTTTACATAATCATTTCAGTATAACATCCAATTTTTGAACAGCTTATCCTTATCTACAATTTAGTTAACTTTTTACTCTATTATATAACTCCAGCAGATTTTCAATTGGAATACCATTTATTTTCATACCAGTTATATCACAATTTTCTATTTCCATATTTTTCAGATTACTATTACTTATCGCACTACCTTCCAAATCACATCTATTAAATGAAATAGGATGTTTACCTTCTCCAAGGTTTGTATCTTTAAAATGAACTCCACCTAAAGTCACAAAAGAAAATTTACTACCGGAAAGATTTAAATCGGCATATAAAGAACTTTTAAAATTTATATTTCTAAACTTTGATTGACTCACATTACAATTACTCATCTTCATATTCATCATATTGCTACCAACAAAGGAACTGTTTTTTAAATTCACTTGATAATACTCTGTATTTGCTAGATTACAGTTTTCATATTGGCTATTTTTCATATCATTATTTTTAATCAGGTTCTCTTTAGCTGACTCTACAGTTATTCTTTTTACATAACAATACTCATCTTCAGATTTAAAAATTATTTCATAGCCCATTTTTTCATAAAAATGATGATTATTAAGTTGTCTACTGGATGTTTCGAGATCCCAAACCCTTATGCTTGGATATTCCACTTCAATTGATTTAATAACATGTGATCCAATTCCTTTTCCTTGATAATCAGGATCTACAAAAATACGATCAATTCGACCGTATGACTTACCAGAAATCGTAACTATAATTCCTCCGATTATTTTGTCATCCACTATTACCTTAAAAGAATCCAGTTCTTCGATTGAATATCTCATCATTTCAACTGAAGAATAGCCTGGTGGTTGGATGTTATAGTCAATGACATCACCTTGACCGCATAGCCATCGTTTTGCTTCTTCATCAAATGTTCTTGTCATTATTTCTGTTAACTTTTCAGCATCTAAAATTGTAGCTTTTTCTATAGATATTATTATCATTTTTGTTTTCTCCTTCATTGTTACAAGATAATAAGTTTTGCGAACCGTATAGTTATAAAATAAAGAAAATTAAAATTAATAACTTCATTTACTATTAAACTACAAATCAACCTATATTTTCCACTGTTACTTAGCATTAATGAATAAAAAAGAGACCATGCTATATAAACATGTTCTCCTCTTTTATTCATTTTCAATTGTGTATAATTAAAAATTAGATATTACTTTAGCCACTCGTTGCAACTATTACTTAACTCCTGTAAATCCTCTATAAATCGACTCGCATGATATCCATCACAAACCGAATGATGAATTTGTAATGAAACTGGTAGCATAACCTTATTTTCTTCATTAAAATATTTCCCACAAGTTATAATTGGTAATAGAAAATCACCATCATTATTAATATTAAGATTAAATCCAGTAAAACTAGCCCAAGGTATGCTAGAAATAGGAAAAACATTTGGCGGAACATTTTCTTTTGTGAAGAGACCATGAACACCAGCATAGCACCTCATATCCTCTTCATAGTTTTTATAGAAAATGTGAAAATCATTAGAATAATCCGTCCATATACTTGAAAAAGATTTATCATCTTTATGGAAGATTGTATAACTTGGTATCATTTCCTCCCAATATCCTAAAACTCCTTCATCGTTAAAACATGTTCGAAATTCTTTATGATTATTTATTACTCTAGAAATTAAATATATAAAAACGGGATAAAATTTTATTCCTTTTTGATGTAATTCCTTTAATAACCTCGTAATATCAACATTCACAGTCATACTAAACGTACATTTCAACTTTAAATAATGTTCAAAATACTGCTCTCTATTCCAATTTTCTCTGTCAATTATATAAAACTTCATTGTAATAGCCTCCTAAAAATTTTTTATTTTAGAAGGCTAACTTTCTTGTTTTCACCAAACCTGTTCACTCCTAATAGTTAAAGTTTTTATTTAATTATATAACATCTACAAAAATTCATTCACATATTTATTGAAATCCAACCACATACTATTAATAAATCAACTGACGTTTGGAGGATTCAAACATGAATGACAAAAATGTAAATAAAAAAGATAATGCTATCGCAAACAATACACCTATTCAAAATAATAATACTGTAAACCTTAATGTAGAAGAACAAGCAATGAACGGCTTATATGGAATGCCAGAAACTGCTATTGAAGATGCTGATCATGCTGTAACTGATGATTTGACTTCAAAAAATTAATAAAATACATAGAAGAAAGCCAAGGAAAATATCCTTGGCTTTCTTAACTATGCATCCACCTTTTGTACTTCTTCACTCTTTCTTGAAAGCTTTCCTGGCCAAAAAGCAAAGCGACCTAGAACAACTGTAATTGCTGGTACAAGTAATGGTCTAACAATAAATGTATCTAGTAGTACACCAATTGCAGTTACAATACCAAATTGAACAAGAACTTGAATTGGAAGTGTACCTAACACTGCAAAAGTTCCTGCTAAAATTAAACCTGCGGATGTAATGACACTACCTGTTTGTATAACGCCATTTTTTATAGCATCCAAGTGATTTTGTGTCTTTCTGTTTTTCCATATTTCTGAAACCATAAAGATATTATAATCTTCACCTAAAGCAACCAGAAATACGAATGCATACAACGGTATCGCACCTTGAATGGCCGGCGCTCCCATACCATAATGAAGCAATAGCCACCCTGCTCCTAGTGCCGAGAAGAACGATAATACAACAGTTACAATTAAATAAATCATCGCGACAATTGATCGTGAGTAAACAAGTAATAATAAAGCTATAATACTAATCATTACTGGAATGATAACTGCTTCATCACGTTCCGTAATTTGCTTTGTATCATATAATGATGCTGTTTCTCCGCCAATCCATAGTTGATCTTCTGCATTACTAATCCCAGCATCTTTTAATACTTTTTCTACACTACTTTTCAATTTAGGGATTTGATCTAACGCTTCAATTGAGTATGGATTTTCAGCTAAAGAAACCTCATACATTTGTATTTGCTTATTTTCTTTACCCTCTTTTGGGTCTTTTACTGTATTTACAAAAGAAAATCCCTCTAGTTCTTCTTTAATAGGAAGCTCTTTTCCTTTCGTATCAACAACAACTTTTACTGGTGCTAGTTCTCCAGCTGAAAAATGATCACTAATTAACGTAAACCCTTCACGTGAAGGCATATCTTTTGGAAACGATTCTAATAAGTCATATGTGTATTGAATACGTGGTACAAATGAAGCCAATCCACCTAAAACAAATACAGTGAGCATAATTATTGTCCACGGTCTTCGTACTACGACATCTCCAAGTTTTTTACTAAAAGCACCTTTTGATTTTTTAACTTTTACAACTTTCTTTTTCTTTCTTACCCATTCCTCATTCATTGAAGTTGTTCTCGGTATAAATGGGAAGAATGCAGTTCTACCGAAAATTAATAATAACGCTGGTAAAATTGTTAAAGCAGCAATTCCCATTATGAATACAGCAACACTAAATGGTACCGCAAATCGATGAAAGGCACCGTAATGAGCGAGTAATAATGTTCCTAATCCAAGTACAACAGTTAACGCACTCATTATAATTGCTCCGCCAGAAGCTTTAATTGCAAGTTGCAATGCTTTATATTTACTTTCTTCCTCTAGCAAGTACTCCCTATATCTCGAAATTAAAAATAGACAATAGTCCGTTCCAGCACCAAACAATAATACTGTCATAATTGATATCGCTTGGGCATCTACTTTAATCCATCCGTGATCAGCTAAAAAACCAAGTGTAGGACTAATAATACCGTATGCAAAGCCCACAACAAGTAAAGGTAAAATTGCTAAAATTGGTGAACGATACAGTAAAATTAATAAGACTAATACGAGTAGTACAGTAGCAACTAACAGCTTCACATCAGCTTGACTAAATAAGCTAACCGCATCAGTTTGAATACCTACAGGTCCAGATAATCGAACATGTAAACCAGATTCACTTATTTTTTGTTTAAATGGATCTTCCTTCACCTTACTATTTACTATCTTTCTTAAATCTTCAAGATTTCCTTTTAATATATCTGTTCCGGCAGATTTATTAAAGAATACCGGTGTGACAAATGATGTACCATCTTTTGATGCGCTTTTTGATAATACTTGTTCTGGTATTGTATCAAATGGTGGTAACGTTGATTGTTCTTTTAAAGGACTGGCCTTTAATTCTTTATAAACGTCTTGTATGAGTTTATAATCCTGTGACTGTAATCCACCATCTTTATACCATACTACTAACAAAGGATTCCCTGCATTATTCGGAAACTCGTTTTTCATTAGTGCTTCCGCTTGCTGCGACATAGCTGTTTCAGGTAAATTTTTCGGATTCGGTTCTTTCGTACTGTTTACTTGTGGCAATGTAAATGAAAGTAATAATGTAATAAGAATCCAAACCGATAAAGTTATCCACTGCGTATGCTTCCCTGCTACAAGCCTCCCTAACATATGTAACGGGTGCTTTTTCATAAAAACCCCACCTTCCTTTTTTCCTCTAACATTAATTATATATACTGGTCGGTTAATTAATCAAGAATGAATAAAACTTTGTGTTATAATTATCTCAACAATACATGTCAGGAGCGAATGGATTTGGAACAAAAACAACGTCCTCTCGGAAGGCCTCGTCAAAATAAAAATACAAAGTCTACAAAAGAAACCATTTTGGAAGTTGCAACTCGGCTATTTCTTACTCAAAATTATCAAGTCGTTTCCATGGATGAAGTTGCAAAAGTTTGTGGTGTTACGAAAGCAACCGTCTACTATTACTATTCAACAAAAGCAGATTTATTTACCGCTACTATGATTCAAATGATGATACGTATACGCGAGAATATGTCTCAAATCCTTTCTACAAATAAGACTTTAAAAGAAAGATTATTGGACTTCGCTAAAGTCTACTTACACGCAACGATGGATATTGATATGAAGAATTTTATGAAAGATGCAAAACTATCATTATCTGAAGAACAATTGAAAGAATTAAAAGACGCTGAAGACAACATGTATGAAGTATTAGAAAAAGCACTCGATAACGCAATGCAAATTGGAGAAATCCCAAAAGGAAATGCTACATTTGCTGCTTACGCTTTCGTTTCTTTATTATCAATGGGAAATTTTAAGGATGAGAGCCATAATGATATTCCTTCAAATATAGATAACTTAGCAAAAGAAATCGTTTCTTTTTATTGGAACGGGTTAGGTCATTAATATTAAATAGATTTTCTTGAATAAAAGAGCATGTTCGAATTTTTTTCAAACATGCTCTTTTATTTATTTACTATTAATTAGATTATACTTCAGCTCAGTTTAACAAAAAATTCCTCTTCAACTTTTACAAATTTTGAATTTGAATCTTTATATTCTCCTTACTTAATCCCCCATGGTAACAAACTACCGATTCAATATCAAGATTTGAATACCTCTTCAAAGACTGCTGTGCTTCCTTAACATTTAAAGTTGTTGGGGCGTGAATTCCTCCTAACTTTCCATTCACACTATACATCGAGTCTCCTGCAATAAGGGTTTTACTTTGTTTCAAATATAAACTAATATGACCTGGAGTGTGTCCTGGGGTATGTAGAATTAGTATCCCACCGCAATACGGAAGTTCTTGCCCATCAATCACAGTATTACTCACTTTTCCTTTTGGTGGATTCTCGACTTTTCCATCTTTCAATAAAGGTAAATTTCCCTCAATATATGGCTTATCTAACTCGTGCGCATAAACTTTAATATTACTTCCACAGCGTTGCAATAACTCTGGAAGACTACCTATATGATCTATATCCTGATGCGTCAAAATCACGACTTTTAACTTATCAAATGATACCCCAACCTTTTCCATCCCTACTTGTATATCTTCAAATTGTCCAGGAAAACCAGTATCTATTAAAACTGCCATTTCATCTCCCATAAAAGAATTGGGTGAATAATAAAGTGAAACTTTAATCAGTGGGGGTTTTCTTCATCCCCAACTGATTATTAGTTGAACCAATCGGACTTTAATGGGCAGTTGATCCCCCACCTAAATTCTTTGCTTTCGTTGAATTTTGAGGTGGGGGTCCTCCACCTAAATTCTTTGCTTTCGTGAATTTTGAGGTGGGGGTCTTACTGCCCATTAAAGCGGGATAAATTCTTGAAACTCAAGTTGTAACATTTCTACCCCTTTAGCAATCTCCATATAGTCAGTCTCCTTTATGATGAAGTTTGAAAATATGCACAAGTACATCGGAAATATAAAGCCACACTATCTTTTAATAGGTTTTGTCATCCCAATAGAGAATACCTCAAACCCTTTAGATTCATAATAAGATTGCAATTTTTCCACACACATAAGTTGAGGAATAACCTTATTTAGTTCACAGTGCTGGATTAATCGTTCTACGATTTCTTTTCCAATACCAATGGACTGATAATCATGCAATACACATATACCACAAATAACGCCTGTTATTACACCATCTGATATAATACGCCCCATCCCTACTAATTTCTTATCATCAAAAGCATACATTGCATACCAACTTTGTTTACACATTTGTTCTAACTCGTTAACCGTTAATTGAAGAGAATCCCATCCTAAAGATTCATATACAGTTAATAATCCATTGAAATTTGTTGGGTGTTCCATTGTATAATTTATACTATTATTCATGTAAATACTCCTTATTTTCTCGTTTGTTTTTATTTCATACAATTATCTTTAATATGAAATTAATTTATACAAACTTCCCTAAGAACAATATAATTCCTTCTTAACATAAAATAAAAAGAAGTTATCTCACTTAAGATAACTTCTTTTTTATAAGACTCTCATTATATTATCAACCAAAAATTATACAACTGCATACGATAAGCACAAACAGAACTAATAAACCATTTGAGAAATACCCCATAGAATACTACCCCTTTATTTCATTATGTTAAAGATTTTATCATAAAATTATTTACAACATAATAACTGAAAAAGACATTGCATGCATTAGTTATATGTATTTAGTAATATTCCCTTTCCGGTCATACTCTCCTCTCCTAAAAGCATCTCTCATACTCTTCTATTTCAATTCATATAATTTTAAAAATAAATAATAGTAAACATTAATTTACTATGATGGATTAAATCACTTGTTTTATCATTAAAATAGTAATAAAATAATTACTAAATGCATAAAGGAAGCGAAAATGATGACCCAAAACGAATTATTAAACGAATACATGAATTTATTATTAAATATGTCAGGTACTTTCAAATTATTATCGGAAAAATCATCTGAATTTACACATATAGAGCAACACGTAGTGGAATATATCGCACAAAAAAAGGTGCCTGTAAATTTAAAAATGATTGCCAGTTATTTAAACATACCTAAACAACAATTAAGCGTAACAGTTCGTAATTTAGAACTAAATGGATACATTATAAAAAAACAAGATACGGTAGACAAAAGAGCTATATTAATCTCTCTAACAGAAAAGGCTGAAAAGGTACATTATGAGAGATGGAAACAAATATATAATAATTTCACTAATAATCTTGAGAAACTAAGTGAAGAAGATCAACGTGATTTAACTTACGGATTGTATAAAACAAATAAAATGCTCTCAAAAATGTTAAATAACGATTAAAAATATAAATAATTTTTTATTACACGGAGGATGTTTCATGGTTAAAGAAATAGATATTCATTCAGTACAAGGTACGATGCTTATTCCGCTATGGGGACGTGCCTATGGCAGTGAGAAAAATAAAGATATTTTAGATGATACGGAAGCAATTCGAATTATTAAAGAATGTGATTTTGACTTCTCAACAATAGCAAATACATTTGGTGAATACGGATGTATCACATACATTACTCGCGCACGAAAAATTGATGATACGATAAAAAAATTCATTATAAAACATCCAAATGCTACTATTGTAAATATCGGTTCTGGACTAGACACTACTTTTTCTAGAATTGATAACGGTACGATACATTGGTATAATCTTGATTTGCCCGATGCTATTTCATTTCGAAAAACATTAATTGAAGATACACCAAGAAACACGAGCATCGCTAAATCATTTTTTGATACTTCTTGGTTTGACGATATAAAATATGATCCAAACGACGGTATTCTTTTTATATCAGCTGGCGTGTTTTATTACTTTAAAGAAGAGGATTTGAAGAAAATCATAGTCGCTGTGTCAAAACGTTTTCCTGGAGGCGAATTATACTTTGACGCTGAATCAAAATTTGCACTGAACCTTTCAAATGCTACTGTAAAGAAATCCGGTAATAACGGCGCAATGATGCATTTTTATGTAAACAATCCAAAATCAATAGAAAAATGGTCTTCTACCATAAAAGTATTAAGCTGCTCTCCTTTCTTTAAAGATATACCTACAAATAAAGATTGGGATGGTAGTACGCGCATTATGATGCGAATTGTAAACTTAATAAAGATGTTAAAGTTTGTTCATGTGCGATTCAATAGAAAATAAGAAAAGAAGAAGATCTTAAGTTTACAAGGTCTTCTTCTTTTCTTATTTTTCAACTGCTTTAGTTACTGACTTATAATTGTATTGTATAGATGTAAACTCTTCACCAAAATATATTCACTACTTCTTATCCTCATTTATATGAATAGCTTTCTTACTCGAAAATAGATTTTTAAAAATTCCTACCCCTACAATTAATAGACCTATCCCAACTAATTTATTTATTTGCAATGGAATGCTCTCCATTCCAAATAATCCGAATGTATCAATACATAACGCAACAACTAATTGAGTAATAAGGCTAATTAACACCGTATACGCTGGACCTAAACTCTTTATTGCACCCATTATACAAATAATTAACCCGATGCCAAACAATCCACTTACATAAAACAAATAATTTGTAGTATACACTTTAATGCTAATACTGTTTTCTGTACTGATATAAAATAGAATAGAACTTATGAGACCTATTCCAAGAACACATGCTGTTGTTAACCACTGTCCTACACTTTCATTTACCTTTGCATTAAAAATAGATTGTAAACTAATTAATACGCCAGCTATTATAGCTAAACTAAATCCAATCATATTCCCTCTCCCCTATTCATTGCTCATATATATTATTTTTAGCAACTTCCTTCATTCTAAAAAAATCTTTAATTACAATAACACCATTTTTCTTTTCAATTAATTTTTCTTTATAAAATTTTTGTAACACCCGTATGACGTGCCTATAACTTACTCCTATAAAATCCGCAATACTTGATATCGAAGTTGCATCCAAATCTTTTTTATACATATTCCCGTTACTATCAGTAGAAATAGAAAGTAAATAACTAGCTACACGTACTTCTACTGGATAAAGTAAATTAAGTGCTGTAAAACGAGTCGATATTTTTAATGTGTTTGCAATGTTTTCAAGCAAGAAGTTCATAAATATAGGATCATGTAATAACTTATTTCTAATTACAGCATGAGAAATAGAGATGGCTATAACATCTGAACAAGCTTCAACGACATTATGCGCTTTGCTATTTTGTATTAATTCAATATCGCCAACAACCGCCAATGGATTGATAAAACGAAGGATCAGTTTCTTTCCCTCTGGTGTAATCGTATAAACTTTTACTTTACCTTTAACAACAAAATATAAACGATCCATTGCGTCATCTATATTGCAAATAAGCTCGCCTTTTTCAAAATGATTTACTTGAAAATAAGCTGTATCTATCTCTGAAAAAATTTCAAGCATTTTATTAGTTTTCAAATAATGGATAATTAAATCTGATCTATTCTCCATTTTCATTTCCTCCTTTCATTTACATATTAAATACAACAATACCTATAATCATTACTATTGTTCCCACAATATGATATCTCTCCATCTGTATCTTTTTTATTTGAAATAATCCCTTCATTTCAATTAGAGTTGCTGTTAATAATTGAGCAACCATAAGTGTTCCAGCGGTTAATGTAACTCCCATTGCATGTATCGCTACTGTTTCTGCACAAATAATTAATCCGCCAAGTGCACCAGCTACTAAATATATTTTTTTCACATCCTTTAAATCCGCTATTTTCTCTTCTTTCTTTAACAAAAATATTGTTGTTGCAATAATGAATCCAATTAAATGCGTAATAATACTTGTCGACCATATACCGATATGTGAACTAAGTTTTGCATTAAATGTACCTTGAAGTGTAATAAATACGCCAGCTAAAATAGCAAATACAACGCCTTTCAAAAAATCATCTCCTAATCTTCTATTTCTGACTTAATTAAAAGCTATAATCCTATAAAGGCAAAAGGACAAATGTCACATCAATATGAAAATAGCTACAAATGAACAATAAAAAACACAACTCAAAATATTTGAGATGTGTTTTTTATTGTTTTATCGTTATATAATATTTTAATATTTATAACTACGCTATATTAACAGGTTTATTCTTCATAACAAACTTTCCAAATAAGAAACGCACAAGTGGCCCCATAATAATTAATTGTAATGGATACGCCAAAATGAAATTTTTAATGAAAATTGAAAAATACATCGATACAAATGAGTCTCCTTGTAGTCCACCATGTAAATACATCATAGCCATTCCGTAAAAAGACATAAAGAAAACCATTCCAATTACCATAGCTGTCGCCATCGCAACTATAATATTTATTTTCTTCGATTTATCAAACGGTAACATGAATACAAGTTTTTTCGTACAAGGTCCAACGATACATATTTCAATTAATAATGCAATAATGAATCCAATTATTAGTTCTAATGCGATCTCCTTAATATGAATTGGCCCTCCTGCTCCATTCAGTAATAAATTATAAAACGTCATTACAATAACCATCCCAAGGCACATCATCATACCAAATTGGAGGTTTTCCTTTCTTGTTGTTGGCAATTTCTATCATCCTTTCTGTTTAAGTCTTTGTCATTATATCGATTATGGAAACCTCTTCGTAAGTGAACATTTTGTGAACAAATTTAAAGTGTTATCATATATTCACTATACTTTCTGATCAAATTCTCACTCTTACTTATAAAGGTTTTATATATTTCAATGTTGAATTACTAAATTTAACATTGAAATACATTACTACTAGGAGGATAACCATGAATGACATAGAATTTTACGTATACCACATCGTTACAAGGGAAAAAATGAATATTGGACAAATCATTCATTTCGATAAAAATCAAACGAATACCCTCTTTCATTTCTTTTTTGAAAGGGGACATTTGAATTCTAACGGTGAAGATCCCATGCAAATTTTAAAAGAACATTATACAAATGAAGAATTACATATAAATAATGAAAATGCTAAAGTAGTTATGAATTATATGAATCAAACAATTAGAGCCGTTAGAGAAACGATTGTAGAAATGGTAAGACTACAAGAATTCCCTGAATACCCTTCAAGATTATCTTGTTTATATGCTGCAAAGAGCTATGAAGATACTTTAAAATGGAAAGCATTATTTGATTCTTACAATCGAGAAGTTTTGCAGATTGTTAAACTACGAGTAATTGGAAATTGTTTTGAAGGTGACGGAAATCTTTTACCGAAAGAAGATGGTATTCCTTTCTCTCAAAAAATTGAACAAGCAAGAGAGTATTGGAAAGGAAACGTTAGTAATGAACTTCCTGAGTTACTGATCAATGGAAAAATTGAAGTGGTGGAAATTATTGATGATTTTTCCGCAATTCATATTTAATTCCTAACTAAATCATATAGGATGGAGATTATAATGATGAAAAAAGTGTACTTCAATCATGATGGTGGTGTAGATGATTTAATTTCATTATTTTTATTACTCCAGATGGATAATGTCAAACTTACAGGTGTTTCAGTTATCCCTGCAGATTGCTATTTAGAACCAGCAATGTCTGCAAGTCGCAAAATTATTGATCGCTTCGGCAAAGGAAATATTGAAGTAGCCGCATCAAATTCCCGTGCAAAAAATCCATTTCCAAAAGAGTGGCGGATGCATGCATTTTATGTAGATGCTTTACCCATTTTAAATGAGTCTGGAAAAGTTGTAACACCCGTAGCAGAAAAACCTGCACATCATCATTTAATTGAAACCCTACTACAAGCTGAAGAGAAAACAACTTTATTATTTACAGGGCCTCTTACCGATTTAGCGCGTGCACTATATGAAGCACCTGTAATCGAGGGGAAAATTGAGCGCCTTGTTTGGATGGGAGGAACATTTCGTACTGCCGGCAATGTACATGAACCAGAACATGATGGAACGGCTGAGTGGAATTCGTTTTGGGATCCTGAAGCAGTAGCTCGTGTGTGGGAATCAAAAATTAAAATCGACTTAGTAACGCTAGAAAGTACAAACCAAGTTCCATTAACTATAGACATACGTGAAAGTTGGGCAAAAGAGCGTAAATATATTGGTGTTGATTTTCTTGGTCAATGCTATGCAATGGTTCCTCCCCTCGTTCATTTCTCAACTAACTCTACTTACTATTTGTGGGATGTATTGACTGCTGCCTTTATCGGGAAATCTGACCTTGCAAAATTACAAACAATTAATAGTATTATTCATACATATGGACCTAGCCAGGGGCGTACAGTGGAAACTGTTGACGGACGACCTGTAAATGTAGTATATGATGTAAACCACAATGGATTTTTTAACTATATAACTGAATTAGCGAAGAAAGCTTCCACTTGAACCACTATCTATATGAAAAATAAATAGAATGGCATTATTTTAGACGATAAACCCCATATTTAGAATTTGTTTGAAACTACATATTTAACTATTGAAAAGAGTATTGAATTAACTTTCAATACTCTTTTTATGCAGTTTAATTATATTTGATTAGTGTAGTGTCTTACTGATTATTCATTTCATAACCATTTACAAAAAACGTAATTGTTTCTAATTCATCTTCATTTAATTCTCTATTTACGTCTCGTTTATACGCTGTCTTTATGTTTTCTTCATCGCCTTTATGAATTTCTGTATAAGTTCCTACTGTTTTTAACAAATGCATTTCTTGTAAAAACTCATCCTGACTTATAGCTGTCCCATGAGAAAGAATATAAGTTTCAGCATCAAATGACTCCAACTCTTCTATTAATTTAAACGTTCGTTTCATCGAATAGTTCCACTTTGAAGAGAAGATATCTGCATATATACAGTCTCCTAAAAATAAAATCTTTTCTTCTTTCACGTAAATAACAACTGAATCATGTGCATGATCTCCGCCGACATGTTTTAACACGCATGTCACTTCACCAAGGTCTAATTCAATTTGATCCTGGAACGTTAAGGTCGGAGGAATAATTTTAATATTTCTCGCTTTTTCTTCAAACTCTTTTTTAATGCAATCTGCACAAAATGCAATTTCAGTCCCATCTTTTACGCGTGCGTCCAACGCTTCATCTGTCCATTCATAAGATACTAGTGGCTGCATTTCTTTCTTCGTTTCTGCATGCGCAATAGTTAATGCATCTTGTAGTACAGGCAACCCAAAAATATGATCCCAGTGCCAATGAGTTAATGCTACGAAATCAGGACTTGATACATTCTGTTCTTTTAGCATTTCTAAAAATAATTGTGCATGTTCTTCTGAATTTCCTGCATCAATCATTAAAGTTTTTTCTTGTCCAACGACCATTCCTAATATAGGTCTATCTGTTTCAGAAACAGGTGTCATATACCAAAATGAGTTTCCTATTTTTTTTATTTGCTGCATAATTAGTTCCTCCATTTACTACTATTCTCTTCAATTATTATCTGTAAAACCTTCATCCAGCACATAGCATGAAATAATATATATCGCTTTCTTTAGAACATAGTAACTTCATCTATCCATTTAAATAAGCATCCCAATCATAGTCTTCAATCTTATAGAATCTACCTTCATCATTTCTTTCATATGCACATAAAGGTGGTTCCTCAAGAAAGTTTAAAATAGAATCATCTATATTCAAAATGACTCCAATTGAAATAATTTGAAAGTTTTTAGGATTATTGACATAGTCATCACTTTCATAGCCACTTAATATTGACCAACCAGAGTCACCTTCTTCTCTTGAACCCTCTTTAAGCATAAAGTTAAATTCTCTTTTTTCAAGTACATCATCACTAACAATTACCTTCGTATCAAAATAAAAATCCCAATCTTTTGAAGCTGGATCATTATATTCCGTATCACATATATTTTCAATTCCAAATGAAATTTTATCACCTATTTTTAAATCTAAACGATATGGATCATTGATCAGTTCCCCTACAAACTTTTTCTCATTTCTTTCAGTGATTTCCACCCACATTCGTTCACCATGAAACCCATCTTCGTCTTCGATTTTAGTTACAAAAATTAACTTTACCAAATCTCCAACCTTTAATTTCTCCAAAACTTCTGAGCTAGGAAGATAGAATGTATAGGGCGCTTCTTTATTTATTTCATAAACATTATCTAAGTACCAAGTCATCTTTTTCTCTCCTTAAAAGCTTTTCACACTCATATTTTAAAAATAACACTATTTTTTCTTCCGGCAAACTACTACCATAGAATAGCAGTCTTCCCCTAACTCATTTCCTTCCCAATCATTATATATATGTAATAATTCAAAACCATTCACTACTAATAATCTTTCTAACTCCTGTGGATACGTATAGCGAAGATCAATCGTTGTTTTCAGTTCTTCTACTTGCATATCACCCTCATAAAATCTTCTTGTTGTTATGTAATGCTGTATTTGCTGAATTGAATCGTATGTCATTTCAGTATATAGATCGCATTTTCTTTCCTTTTCATCAATAATAGTTGTCCAATATTCTTCTGTAAATGGTTGTATTAATTCTTCTTTTGAAGGAAAACGTGTATCGAATAGGAATATACCATTATCAGCTAACACATGATGAATAGATGTTAATAACTTATTTTGATCTGTATTCGTAAGAAAGTGTTGAAATCCATGATCAACCATAAATGCTAATGGAATCGTTTCTTCAATCTTTAATTGTAAACAGTCTTGTTGTAACCATTTTACTTTTTTACAATCCATAGATTTTCTCTTTGCTTCAGCAAGCATACCTTCATGTATATCTACACCAATCATTTGATATCCGTTTTCTATAAATGGAATTGTAACCCTTCCTGTTCCGCAGGCAATATCTAGAATCCATTCATTTTGTATATTTAGTTTTTGCGCCCATGATAGTAAGAACGGAAAATCTGACAGACTTTTATTTTCTATATCATATCGTTTTGGATTTTCGTATTCAGATAGACTCCATTTTGTTTGCAAACGTATTCCCCATTTCATATTTCCACTTAAGTTTAATATATAAATTATAACGAATTATTAGTTTTTTCTCTATAATCAAACATAATTACTTGGACTAATCTAACTTTCCTTTTCGTAAGCTAAAAATAAGTGGAAGAATCGGAGTGTGATACGATGGAACGATTATGGATTCCAATGATTGTTACGTTTTTTTCATTTGGTGGATTACTATTAGGCGGTGCTGTTGGCATTGCTACACGCCAGCTAATTGAAGAAAAAATGCATCGTTTATACGCATTATGCGGCGGAATTTTGCTTGGGCTTTTATCCCTTGAAATAATTCCTGAAACATTTGCAAGCTATGAAATAATTGGGCCTATACTTGGTATAGCTATCGGTATTTTAGTTATGAGCTTATTAGATAACTATTGTCATCATCCAATGATACATAAAAAAGATCAACAAGCATGGCAAACTTTTCTTTTTCTTTCTTTTGCTATATTTATTCATAATTTGCCAAGTGGATTTGCTTTAGGTACAGCTTTTATTAATCATGCTGAATCTGCAGTTCCTTTTTTAATAGCAATCGTTGTTCACCATATTCCTGAAGGATTAGCTTTAATTATCCCCTTTCTCTTTACAAAGCATAAATATATTTCATTTTTACTAACAACTTTATTACTTTCACTTATTCTCGGTACCGGTACTGTTTTTGGCATTTTGATGGAAGGAAAAGCTCTTCATCTACAAGGGCTCATTATGGGAAGTGCTATCGGTTCCCTTAGCTATGTTACAATTCATGAAATGCTTTGGAAGGCAAAAAGACAACTCTCATTCCTGACATTTTTAACATGGGCAACTAGTGGATTTTTACTAATAACAGTATTTACACTATTCGCTGGTCATCATTAAAGATAATAATATAATCATTTGTATATTTTTCCTTTTTCTCCAAAACATAATAGTATCTACCTAATTATAAGGAGGAAAAATTATGTTTGGGAAAACAGCCGGTGAAGCTCTAGTTGACCTTTTAATTGACTGGGGAGTAGAACATATATACGGAATGCCTGGAGATTCCATCAATTCTATAATTGAAGCTTTACGAAAAAAACAAGATAAAATCAAATTTATTCAAGTGCGCCATGAAGAAGCTGGTGCACTTGCAGCAGCTGCCTATGCGAAATTAACAGGGAAACTCGGCGTTTGTATGGCAATCGCAGGGCCCGGTGCTATTCATTTATTAAATGGTTTATATGATGCTAAACTCGATAAAGCCCCTGTTCTAGCAATTTCAGGTCAAGTAGAAACAGATTTACTCGGGACGGATTTTTTCCAAGAAGTAAACTTAGAAAGATTATTCGATGATGTTGCGGTATATAACCAGCGCATTATGTCAGCAGAACAGTTGCCTGCTGTCGTGAATCAAGCGATTCGAATGGCTTATACGAAAAAAGGTGTATCTGTTCTTACGATTCCAGATGATGTTCCGAAATTCGAAGTAAAAAGTGGTGCTCGTGTTACAAATACTTCTTTTACATTACCTGAATTATTTCCGCAAGAAGAAGATTTACATGCTGCAAAACTCGCAATAAATGAAGCGAAAAAGCCTGTAATTTTAGCTGGAAAAGGTGCGAAACATGCGAGAGACTCTTTACTTACTTTCGCAGAACACATCGGTGCTCCAATCGTACTTACATTACCAGCTAAAGGAATTATTCCTGATGAACATCCACTTTGTATCGGTGGATTAGGATTAATTGGAACGAAACCTTCTTATGAAGCAATGAAACATGCGGATACTTTAATTATGATTGGTACATCCTATCCGTTCACAGGTTTCTTGCCCGAAAAAGCAAAAACAATTCATATCGATACTGATCCTGCCCAAATCGGAAAACGTTACGTAACAGATATTGGCTTAGCTGGTGATGCTGATAAAACATTAAAATGGTTAATTGAAAATGTAGAAAAACACGAGGACCATTCCTTCTTAGAGCATCATCAAGAAATGATGAAAAAGTGGGAAGAAAAATTACACAATCAAGAAGAAGATTCTTCTACTCCAATTAAACCACAACGCGTTATGCATGCACTGCAACAAGTAGCTCATGATGATGCAATATTATCAGTCGATGTCGGAAATGTAACAGTATGGACAGCAAGGCACTTTCGTATGACAAATCAGCAATTTATTATTTCTAGCTGGCTCGCAACACTTGGCTGCGGTTTACCTGGTGCACTTGCTGGAAAAATTGCTTTCCCGGATAAACAAGTATTTGCGGTTTGTGGTGACGGTGGTTTTGGAATGACAATGAACGATTTCGTAACAGCTGTTAAATATAAACTACCAATCGTTGTCGTCGTTTTAAACAATAATAAAATCGCCATGATTAAATTCGAACAAGAAGTTATGGGGAATATCGAATTTGGTACAGACTTAACAAACCCTGATTTTGCAAAATACGCAGAGGCGTGCGGAGGTATTGGATACCGTGTTGAGAATTTAGATGAACTACTTCCTGCTTTCGAAAGTGCGGTAAAACAAAATAGTCCGTGTATTATTGATGTAGTTGTAGATGTAAATGAAGCACCAATGCCAGCAAAAATCACCTTTGGTCAAGCCGCTGGTTATACGAAGCATATGATAAAAGAATTATTTGAAGAAGGTAAGATTGATTTACCACCACTTTAAACAAAAAAAGATAGCTGAAAACGATTTGTTTTATTTAGAACCAAGAAATAGGTATTTAGCATATGTATATCAATAATAGTTATATAATGTTGCACATTGTATAGACGAAAAAGAAGAGGATAGATAAAGCAGAAAGTATATGCATTATCTATCCTTTTTGTACTACATATGACCTCATTTACTAAAACAACATTTTTAGACCTTATTGAACTAACGCATGCGTTAGTTCAATAAGCATTTTTTCACAATCTTTACAGAAATGCTACCCTTTAGTTCAATGAGGAAAAACTGCCTTAATTGCAGCCCTTGCCTCTCCTTTTGTGCGTGGTGGGTGGTACTTCCATTTTACCAATGGATGGTTTCTTCTTGTTTTTCTTGACATAAAAAGGGGCCGTCCCAAAAGCCAATTTCCGATGGCTTTTGGGACGGCCCCTCTAACCCTTTAACTGAAAGAAAACCTGTTCAAAATTGCCTCAGTACTAAGTATGACAGTGTTAAGCTCATTCCCTCGGCTATCTTTTCCCCTTCTGAAATAGAGACTGCGTAAAAAATTTTTGCTGTTCACGCGAGCAATCACCTGACTGCGACTTCTCGGCAAATTGCAGCATTGCGCTAAGCCGCTAATCCAATCAGCGATTTCTTGATGTGGAAGTAACTCTTTGTCAATCATCGTATCCACGATGTTTACCAACCGCTCATCATCCTCATCGCTAAAAATGTGTCTACCATTATGAAGCATGCCAGAAATAGCGACAAGAACCTCACGCAGCAGTGCGACGCTGCTCTCCTCGCACTGCACCAGCTCGACAAAAACATCCGCACCATGAGACGCGCTGTGAGCCCAGCCTCCTACTGAAATGTAACCTCGCAGATCCTTCTCCTCTTTATAATAACGGAGCATCGCATGTATTAATTGCTCAATTTCCGCTTGATTAAAAAATGGATTCTGTCTGTGACGTTGCACAATCAAAGCGATAGGTAAAGCAGAGAACGTCCTTGTAAAAACTGACTGATCATCCTCGCTACCAATACTATAGAACAAATGGTTCTCATCAGTCAGAACAGTTAAGAGGCTTCGTAACTCCTCTTCACTGAATCTATTCTCTTCTCTAATCCACATATAAAACATCGAATAAATCAGGTTATCCCGTAATTCTGGCTGAGGATCGCCAATATATTGAAGTAACAAAGGTAAGAAATCTTGATGCTGCTCACCTTCGCGTAACTGATACTCATCCTTCTCAATTCTTTGCAAATCCAGCATCAATTTAGTCCTTGTATCGCTCATTTCCCCATCTCCTTCAACATTAACATAATCTCCTCTATAACAACTTCTGGCTCATCATGATGAATATAATGTCCACTTCGACTAGCAATCCGGTACTTGCTTGACGTTGATAGCCATTGGAATTCTGCTTGGAGTCTTTGCTCAATTTCCAATATTTCTTGAGATGGCCATCCCTCTTCAACATTGTCAGGTAAACCTCTTGTAATAATTACAAGAGGGAGGTTACTTTGCTTTGAATGATCAACGATTTGCTTATAACTTTGTATTTTATCAATCTTCTCACTATTCAACATAGGATTCTCGTAATATTCCCTATTTCTTGCAAGCAGATTTTCGGGTAGAACCTTTTCATAGGCAAGTTCTTTATATTCCGGTGCAGCGTCAACCAAAATCATACCGCAGATGTTCAGTGGATAAAGGCTGGCATATAATCTAGCGACCAAACCACCAAAAGAATGTCCTACCAATATATAGGGCTTCTCCACTTCAAGCGCTAGCAACAATTCGTTTAGCTCCTCGACTAGATTATAGCAAGTCGTCGGGACGGATGCGACTTGACTCCTGCCAATACCCGACCTGTTATAGGAAAAGGTTGATGTTTCTTGCGATATTCGGTCTTGGACTTTTTTCCATGTCTCATAACTATCGCCTAACCCTGCTATGAAGATTACGCTTGGAATACTGTTACGTGAATATTTATTTAATAGTCTGTGGTTATCACATATATCAATTATCTTTTTATTTTGTATAGTCACTTTTAATCACCCAGTTCAATTATAGGATTTACACTATCGATATTTCCATAATAATTCGATTATTATTTCTTTTAAAACTTTACTGTTTTTTAACTTCAGCTATCTTTTTTATTTTTGTACCTCTCTATAGAAAGAAAAATCATTCACATTAGTTTGTATTCGTTTCTCTTCCTTTACTTCTTTATCCTTGCTCTTAAGTATTTTTATATTTCCTAGTTTAATCGCATCTTGCATACTATTACTAACTAGATTTCCCGCTAAAATCGTCATACTATAAAAAGCAATTGGTATAAGTACAATCCATGTATGTGTAGTTAAATGGCGGAAGTTTTGACCAATTAGGCCAGTCCATTCTTTTGTTACACTATCTGGATCCATTCCACTGAAGGTTATTGTTCCACCAAAAAATAATTGCAACAAACCAAGGTGTAAAAGAAGCAATAAAGTACTCACAAATTGTTGGGCTACTAATAAAAGAAATGGTGGTAACATATGCGGCCATATATGGCGCTTCAACCTCTGCCATTTACTCCCGCCGAGAACAGTAGCTGCCAACATAAATTCCTCTTTCTTAATACGTTTTACTTCTTGCGCTACATATAGCATAACTGTTGGTACAGCAAGAAATACAAGAACTATAATTTGAAATGCCACCCGCAAATACAACGGCACAACTTCCGCTCCACTGTCAAACGTTAAAACTTCATTTAACATAAAATAAGAAATCATGACCATTGGTACAATACTAAAAGGATCAAAAAATGATGAAATAACTGGAAAAGAACGTTTACCATACATACCAAGAAGTAAACCAACTCCCCCTCCAACTATAACTCGTAAAATCGCTATAATTATACTCGCTCCAACTGTCCATTTCGCGCCTTCTATTATTAATTGAACAATGTCGCGGCCTTTCACATCACTTCCAAACCAAAATTTACTTGATGGCGAAAATGGAGCTGCCTCTAGTTCTCCTTTTTCGTTATACATCATCGTAAGTTCGCGAATATTCCCATCAAAAAACACCGTATATCCAATACTAACAATCATTAGTACACTTAAAAAAGTAATACCTATCCAAAATCTCACATCTCTTTTTACAACTTGCCACATATTACACACGCTCCTTTATCACATTTTGCAAGAGTGTATGTAATATACGAAATAGTATAAAAAGCGGTACGTATAATATTACTAGACTCACTGTAAATATTTCTAATTTAGAATTTTCTTTTACAAAAACAAACATACCATATGTATTAAATATCCATTCAATAATATATAAATTGGAAAGCATAAATAATATATTTGTTTTCGCATAATAAATTGTCGTCAATAAAACATTTCTTGAAATATGATGTGTCAAAATATGCTGTAAGCTTAATCCTTTACTCTTGGCAAACAAACTATAATCTTTCTCTAACTCTTCTTTAAATCGTAATAACAACAGTTTAATAAATAATAATGTTGTTGGTATTGTAAGACATATAATCGGTAACAAACGTATCCTTTCTTCCCCTAATCCAGCTAATTTGACCGGCATAAATCCTGTTTTTTGAAAAAGAATTACGACAAGAAGTTGTGATAATAAAATAAGTAATATATCTGGTAAACTCTCAAGCGTAAGAAAAATCCCGTTCCACATTTTCTGTTTCATATGAGAACGTTGCAATACCCAAACGACAAGTACATACGCTATAAGCAAAGATAGTAAAAACGCTGATAGAAATACAATCATCGTTTCAATATAATGAATCCATATTTGTGGAAATAATTTTCTTGAGTCCCGAAATCCATATGTAATTTCACCTGGTTGAAGTAACTTTCCTCCAAGAAATACAATCGTGTTCCAAAAACCGATTAAATCCATTTGCAATCCCTTAAATAAACGTGGCAGCGCACCTAAGCAGATTATACATAAAATAGCAGCTACTAGTTGTAAACAAGTAATCCCACACCATTTAACAATTCGCATCAACATAACGATTTCTCCTTACTATCCGATAGAATATTCAGAAATCAAAACCAGATATATTACATCTCTTCAGCTATACCTTGCACTCGTTTCTTTCCACTAGGTAAAATGACTCGATATAAACACGTAACAAAAAATAATAAACCAAATAAAATAATAAACAACGTATCTGCACGAATCCATTTCGGGAACAACATCGCTATCGCACCGAGAGATAACAGCTGGAATCCTGTCGTTAATGGACTAAGTAAACTTTGAACGCGTCCCATGAATGACTCTTCTACAATTTCATACATCCAGCCCATTATTGCAACATTAATAAATGGTAAAAAGAAAGTCGCAAAAGCGATACATACATAAAAAGACCATACGTGATTTACAAAGTAACACATACCGAAAAAGACTCCTGAGCCCGCCATACCAAATACAATAATAGGCTTAGGTGCATATTTCTTACCTATACTTGTTGCTACTATACTTCCAATTAATAATGAAATCCCTCCAACTACACCGCCCACCATCGCTAAACTTTCATACGTTGCTGGTGCTAATTTATATTTTAATATGTAAGTAGTGGATACGCTTAAAATACCATTTAATAGTCCAAATACGATAAATCCTAAAAGTAATTTTTTTAAAGTGTCATTTTGATATATATACTTGATCCCTTCTTGAAACTCTGTTATTAACATCTTCAAATTAACTTCTTTCCACTTTGTTCTACCATTTGGCAAACGAACTTTTTCTGGAATGGAGATCGTTTGAATCAAAATACCACTCATAATAAATGTGAGCGTATTTACTAAAATGCTCCCGTAAATTCCAAAAGTCCAGTACACCATCGTTGCAATTCCTACCCCAAACAAAGCATACAAACTATTTACCATTTGATTCATACCTGCTGCTGCACCGTATTGGTCTGATTCAACTACTCCTTGTATCATCGACTGTTCTGATGGAGAGAAAAATTGTATACATGCATTTTCCAAAAATAAAAATATAAAGACGAGTATAATCATTCCGTAATAAAGCGAAATTAGAATTCCGATATTACAGAGCGAACAACATATGTTGCTTACCGTACAAATACGTTGTCTATCAAAACGATCCACTACTGTCCCTACTAATAGAAAAAAGATTAATGCGGGTAATGCCATCATAATTTGTGTCATCGTTGCGTAAACTGGTTGTTTTCCGTACTGGTCTAACAAATAAAACATTAAAGAAATTCCAGCAATCATAGAACCGAGTCGCTCTAAAATATTTGCTAGAAAAAAACGGGCATACACTTTGTTGCGAAATAACTGTAGCATTTCTTTCATACTTCTAACCCTTTCTCTCGACAAAATTTTATTTTTTCAGTCATTTCTTGGAAGTTATATTATATTTTTCGACCATTATCCAATCTTTTCCTTCTGTATAGAGAACAATATAAAAAAGACTCTTGTTTTTTATCAAGAGTCTTTTTATTTAACTTCGCTTCAGTTAATACTATGCATCTAAATATCTTTATACGTCTCGCTAACTATTATAATTTTCTAAAGTTCGGATACACTTTATTTATTTTACGAATGTATCGCACATCCAATTATAAAATTTTTCTTCCTCCTCAAATTGTGGATAATGAGCTGACTTCTCAAAAGTAATAAATTCTTTTTGACCTGCTTCAATCGTATCAAAATATGTTTTTGCTGCATGATATGAAGTGTTATAGTCATATTTCCCCATAAGGAAATAAAGCGGTAGCTTCATTTTAGTCACCTTAGTAGGCAATGGATTCTTTAAATCCTTTTCTAATAAGACAGTTTGAGAATGTGATAATCCAACGTTATAACGAATTACGTCTAACAAGTTATATTCATTACTGAGTAACATTCCGATGTTATCACCATCTGGATTTTCAATGAGTCTTGATGTTCCACCATATTTCGCAACATAATTTCTCGGAGTGTATGTATCGCCATTTTTAATTTTTTCAGTCAACCCATTTAAATAGGACACCTCATCTGTATTCCCAGCTTTTTGTGCCTGTTCAACCACATATTTTAAACTATCGATTTCACTTTCTACTGTATCACTCATTTGCCCGATGCCAACATATGCTTCAAATTTTTCCGGGGCTTTATTGGCAGCTTGCATTCCGATATATGTACCGTAAGAATGACCAACCAATATTATTTTTTCTCGACCAAGACGGTTTGAAATATAATCTGTCATAGCTAATAAGTCTTCTACAAGAAGATCTGATATAAGGTTCGAATAGTCTTCAAAGAAATGATACGACTTCCCGCTCGCTCTTTGATCGTAATTAACAACTGTGAATTTCTCTTCCAATAAGTTTTGGTATTTTTGAGCATATGGTATTTCTGAAGTTCCTGGTCCACCATGTACAAAAATAATAACTGGATTGTTCCTATCTTTGCCGCGTATCATAATTTCATGACCACTGCCATTTATCTCTACTTGCTCTAATATGTTTATACTGTTCTTCCCCTTTATTTGCGAAGTCCATGTAGGAAATATTAGTGCTACGATTAATAATAGTGTAGTGATGGCACCAATAAGTTTTATTAATTTTTTTATCTTCTTCATAAGTAGTCTCCTTTCTTTTAAATTTATAAAAACATCAATTTAATTCTGTAAAACTCCCTCAAAATAATATGAATATATAACAATTTCTCTCTCTAATTTCATCTTGCTCGTTTGCACATTTTTAATATCCCATACACTTCTTAACTTTCCCCTATATAAACTCTTAATATTTTCTTAATTTTCAATATAAATTTTATAGAAAGACTCGGTCACAATGTATTAAAAATAAAGAAAAAAGCCCTTGTTTTCAAAACAAAGACTTTTTTCCTTTAACTATTTCGCTACCTCTTCTTTCGGCATTACCATACCTTTGTAAAGTTGAACAGTTATCCAGTAATAGATGAAATAAATGACTAAGAAAATCCCTATCGGCACCCACACTTTTACAAACGGGTCAACTAATATGAAGCTAAATAAGTTTAGCCCTACTAACACGTGGGAAATCCCAATGATTGCCGGGAAGATAAATAAATATGAAATTTCTTTATATATACTTTTCGTTAACATACTACGTCTCACACCAATTTTTCGTAACATTTCATAACGTCGTACGTCACGAGAAGCACCTGTTAATATTTTGAACATAAGAGAACTTGCCATCATTGCTAAAAAGGCAATTCCGAGGAAAAATCCCATAAACATTGTTCCACTCATGAAACTGTTCATAAACTGATAAATTGTCATTTTCGTAAATAAGTCTACTTTTGCACCTGTTGTTTTTTCAATTTGTTCTTTTTGTCTCTTGTCTATTTCAATTAACAACGGTTTATATTTTTTCATATCATCTACTTTTGCTAATGTTACACTATGTTCCGTTCCTTGAACTGCTTTGTAGTGTTCTTCATCTGCAATCCTTACAGGTTTTCCGTTAAATTGATTATGTGTAATTTGTATTTCTCTTACAACCGCATCTTCCCAATCCCTTGGCATACGAGGAAGTTTATTGGCTGCTTCAGGAGCTTCCAAAGCAGAATAAACAGGGTCAGTTAAAGGTTCAGCCACACGTTTACGAGCAGGTTCTTTTAAAGTTTTTGTATCAAAGTGGTCTGAAACAAGTGGTGGTTTCTCAGTTAAGTCGTTACGTAAATAATAAACCGCTTCTCCATCTACTTTATACTTATACTTGCTTTCTTCCACAATTTCCATTTCTTTTAAGGCTGCTTTATCTTGATTATTTGGATCATGAATTACGACATCATATACACGAGAGAAGTCTGTCATAATACCTACATTTTTTTGGAACGCCATCCCTGCCGTCATCGCACCTGCACCTAATGCAATTAACATCGCTACGGTACCTAATACTCTCGATAAACTATTTACTCGAAAGCGTAGCTGTGCATATGTAAAACTATTTAAGCCCGTTTCATTTCGTTTTTTATTCCCTTTAATTTTCATCACAAAAAATGGAAGCAATGAACTAAAGATAAAATATGTTCCGAGTGTTGTAACGATTGTCGCTATTATAAAACCAAGTTCAGCAAACATTTTTATATTTACCATAAAATAATATCCTGTACTTACTAGTAATACACCAAGTACAGTCATTATAATAATGCGAGTTTTACTTTTCTTCACTTCATCTAGTGTTTCATCTTCACGTATTAATTCTAATTCTGTTTTACGTAATAAACGGATGCTATTCATTAAACCGGTAATAAAAAATAGTATTAAGAAGAAAATAGCTGTAACTAAGATTGCTGGTGTATATACAGATGAATAACTACCTTTTGCTGAAATTTCCATACCATTCATTAAAAAGTTTCCTGCTACACTTGCAAGTAACATCCCTACTAAGATCCCGATAATAATACTGACAATACCCATACCGAATGTTTCAATAAATAATAACTGTGCTACTTTTTTCTTTTTCGCACCGAGCATCATGTACATACCGAGTTCTTTTCTTCTTAATGTGAGTAAGAAAGAATTGGCATATATAATATAAAATACAGTAATGAAAGATAATAGTATGGCACCTACCCAAAATACGAGTCTAATACTACCAATAAGACTATTATCCTTCGTAAATTCACTATTCATCGCCATCGTTTGGAACATGTAGAAAATACTAATACTAATAACGAGACCAATAAGTAAAACCATATAATCTTTTAACATCTTTTTCATACTATGACGTGATAATTTGAATAACATAGTCTTGCCCCCTACTTAGACTCAGCAGCTGAGCCCATATGAGCGAGCACGCCTAAAATGTCTTGATAGAAATTTTCTCGCGTTCCTTGACGCTTTAACTCTTTATAAAGAAGACCGTCTTGAATAAATAAAATACGTTCACAATAACTCGCGCTAAATGCATCGTGTGTAACCATCAAAATACTTACATTGTGATTTTCATGTAAATCTTGCATCGCTTCTAATAAGCTTTTTGCATTTTTACTATCAAGCGCACCTGTCGGTTCATCTGCTAATACGATTGCTGGATTATGTACTAAAGCTCGTGCTGCCGCCGTTCTTTGCTTTTGTCCACCAGAAACAGCAGTTGGATATTTCGTTAAAATTTCAGTAATCCCTAATTTCTTTGCAACCTCATTTACCTTCCCCGTAATCTCACTTGAAGGTACGCCTTGCAGAGAAAGTGGTAAAGCGATATTTTCATAAATTGATAAGTTTTCTAGTAAGTTAAAATCTTGAAAAATGAATCCTAATTTTTGGGATCGAAAATCAGATAATGCATTCCCCTTCATAGAAGTAATATTTGTACCAGCTATTGTCACACTGCCACCCGTTGCTTGATCCAATGTACTAATCACATTAAGTAAAGTCGTTTTTCCAGATCCAGAAGGACCCATAATCCCGACGAATTCCCCTTCTTTAATACTTAATGACACACCCCTTAACGCTTTTGACTGATTCTCATTTCTTTTCCCATACGTTTTTTCTACACGTTCTACAGTAACTACATTTGTTGACATCTCTTTCACTCCATCCCTTTTGTATAAAATTAATTTCTCACATATTTCTTATCTTTTTCTCATGTAAATCCTTAATAATTTTTAAACTTTTCAATCAGAAAGGATTACACGAGTTACGTAAACCTTTTTCCTATTCCATATTCTCACTTTTCTAAAACTCGTTCCTTCGATTTCGCTTACATTTACCTTACATTTTTGTAAGGTAAAAAATATTACAGACCATTTCATAAGGTGGATTCATTTGTAATGAGCAAGTTTTTTATTTTTATCAAAATTAATAGGATACATAAATAACAATAATAATAATAAGTTAAAAAACAATATAATTTTATTTTAAAACGATAAATTATATGATAAAATCATGTTGTCATTAAATAAACGAGGTGCTTTTTATGAAACAAGTTACAACACTCTTTTTAAAACTAGCTATTGTTTTTATAGGTATAGTAGTTCTTGCATTGTGCATATTTTTAGTTCCTAAAATCGGGAATTTCGCTGGAGAATTGTATCCAGCTATTGCTTATATGAAATCTCTCGTTTTAATTGATATGTACGTAGCGACGATACCTTTTTACTTCGCTCTGTATCAAGTTTTTAAACTTTTAAGTTATATTGATAAGAACAAAGCGTTCTCGGTATTATCAGTAAAGGCTTTAAAAAATATAAAATACTGTGCCCTCACTATCGGTACCATATACATACTAGGTATGCCACTTTACTATCTTATGGCAAAAAAAATTGATCCTCCAAGTTTTATACCAATTGGATTGATCATTATTTTCTCCTCTATCGTGATTGCTGTTTTTGCTGCAGTTCTCCAAAAGCTCTTACAAGAAGCCATTAATATAAAATCAGAAAATGATTTAACGGTATGAAGTGAAGTATATGGCAATAAATGATGAAGGGATAGCGATTAAGCTATCCCTTCATCATTTATTATGGTTCTTTAATGAGTTTAAATTCAGTAATACATGTTAATGGTGTATTTTATTATCAATCTCTATTTCTTATTTTTTATTTCCTCTTTTATACTCTCCACAAACCCATTTAGTTCAATAACTTCTGACTGGTCTTCACCGTATTTACGTACATTTACAGATCCGTTCTCCATTTCCTTATCCCCAATAACAAGAACATAAGGAACTTTTTGCATTTGTGCTTCTCTTATTTTATATCCTAACTTTTCATCTCGTACATCTCTTTCAACACGAATGCCAGCTTGTGCTAATTTATCCGCAATCTCATCTGCGTATTGTACATGGACTGCATTCGAAACTGGAATGACCTTCACTTGAACCGGTGCCACCCATGCCGGGAACGCGCCTCCAAAGTGCTCAATTAATATCGCTAAGAAGCGGTCTAAAGATCCTAAAACTGCTCTGTGAATGACAACTGGTCTTCTCTTTTCATTCTTCTCATCTATATAATTTAAATCAAACTTCTCTGGCATTTGGAAATCTAGTTGGATTGTCCCGCACTGATGACTTCTATTTAAAGCGTCTTTAATATGGAAGTCGATTTTCGGTCCATAAAATGCACCGTCACCTTCATTTAGTCTATATTTATAATTCAATGAATGTAATACATTTTCTAATGCCTCTTCTGCTTGCTCCCACAACTTATCATCACCCATTGAATCTTCTGGACGAGTAGAAAGCTCTACTTCATATTCGAATCCAAAAGTTTTATAAACGTAATCAATTTGCGCCATTACAGATTTAATTTCATCTTCAATTTGTTCTGGAGTTACAAATAAATGAGCATCATCTTGGCAGAAAGTACGTACTCTTAATAATCCATTTAATGCCCCGCTAAATTCGTGTCGGTGTACTTGACCGAACTCACACATACGAATTGGCAATTCGCGATAAGAGTGTAATTTATTTTTGAACATTAACATATGTCCTGGGCAGTTCATTGGTTTTAATGCGAAACTTTTATTGTCTACTTCAGAGAAATACATGTTGTCTTTGTAATGTCCCCAGTGTCCTGATTTCTCCCATAATTCTTGGTTCATCATAAACGGAGTACGTACTTCTTGATACTTATACTCTTTTTGAATTCCTCTTAAAAATGCTTCTAATTCATTACGAATAATTTGTCCTTTCGGTAAATAAAATGGCATTCCCGGAGCCTCTTCAGAAAACATAAATAACTCCAGCTCACTACCTAATTTACGATGATTTCTTTTTGCTGCTTCTTCAACGAAATGTAAATAATCTTCTAATTCTTTTTGAGAAGAGAACGCAACACCATATATACGCTGAAGCACTTGATTGTTACTATCACCTCGCCAGTATGCACCAGAAACGTGAGTTAATTGGAAGGCTTTCAAATAGCCTGTTGACGGTAAATGAGGTCCTCTACATAAGTCTACAAATTCACCTTGTTTATAGAGTGTTACACTTTCCCCACTAGGAATTGCTTCTAACAATTCTAATTTCAGGTGATCATTCATTTCTTGAAACAGTTTTTTTGCCTCTTCTCGTGAAACCTCAACTCGCTCTATTTTTATATTTTCATTTATAATTTTTTTCATTTCTTTTTCGATTTCCGGTAAATCTTCTACGTTTACACTACTCGGAAGATCCATATCATAATAAAATCCATTTTCAATAACAGGTCCTACACCAAGGTTTACATTACCATGCATTCTCTTTACAGCTTGCGCTAAAATATGTGCCGCAGAGTGTCTTGCAATTTCTACCCCTTCATTTGAATCTATAGTAACGATTTCTACTTCCGCATTTTCTTCAATATTTCGGCGTAAATCATATAACTGATCATTTACTTTCCCTGCGACTGCTTTCTTTTTTAAACTACTGCTAATGGATCCCGCAATTTCTTCTAAAGTAATTCCTTTTACAAATTCTTTAACGCTTCCATCCGGAAATTTCATTTCAATCATCTGTTCTTTCATTTTTCATCTCTCCATTTCATAATAAAAAGCACACTCATCCCTAAAATAGGGACGAGCGTGCTTTTACCCGTGGTTCCACCCAGATTCCCATTGTAAATATACAATGGCTTCTTTTACGGTAACGTCGTTTACACGGCACTAGATACTTAATTTCCCCAGTGCAGCTCTAAGGTGGTAAGTTATTTTTCTGCGTTAGGAAGTTCTCAGCTTTCCTTCCTTCTCTGTATAACCGGATAAAATAACTCGTGTCCTTTTCTTCGCTTATTATGAAATTAAATACAAAAAAGCATATTCATCCCTAAAATAGGGACGAATATGCTTATATCCGTGGTTCCACCCAGATTCCCATCACAAAAAACATAATGGCTTCTTTTGCGATAACGTCGCTTACACGGCACTAGATACTTAGTTTCCCCAGTGCAGCTCTAAGGTGGTAAGTTATTTTTCTGCGTTAGGAAGTTCTCAGCTTTCCTTCCTTCTCTGTATAACCGGATAAAATAACTCGTGTCCTTTTCTTTGCTTTTAAAAGTACATCCATTAATTGTTATTTACTATATCTTATTCATTTTATTTTTGCAAGTGTTTAAAAATGATTTTTTATTAAATAAAAAAAGAAACCAAAAATAGATTTTTGGTTTCCTCTTCTCAATTTTACCAATCTTGTGGTTCGTAATTTAAGTCTGAAAATAGACGTCGTTTCTCTTTCTTCGATAAATCTCTCCACTGTCCAACAGGTAAATTATTTAATTCTATATTCATAATTCTTGTACGCTTTAAAGTGTATACTTGATAACCTAAAGCTTCACACATACGACGAATTTGACGATTCAACCCTTGAGTTAAAATAATTTGGAATTCATATTTTGATAACTGTGTTACCTCACAAGGAAGCGTTTTCGTTCCTAAAATTTTCACACCAGCTGCCATTTTCTCTAGAAAATCAGGTGTAATTGGCTTATCTACTGAAACGATATATTCTTTTTCATGTTTGTTTTCAGCACGTAAAATTTCATTTACAATATCACCATCATTCGTTAATAAAATTAAACCGTCTGAGTCTTTATCAAGACGTCCAATGTGACTAATTCGTAATGGATGATTCACTAAATCGATAATATTACCTTTTACAGCTTTTTCACTCGTACATGTAATACCTACTGGTTTATTTAAAGCGATATATACGTGATCTCGAGCAATACGAAGTTGCTCTCCATTTACACGTACATCATCACCTGGATTTACTTGGTCACCAATTTTTGCAACCTTACCGTTAATAATTACTCTTCTCTCATTAATTAGTTTATCTGCTCCACGTCGAGACGCTTTTCCAGCTTCACTAATAAATTTATTGATACGCAAATTAGGCACATCCTTTTCAAAAAAATTCAAGCTCACACTGCTTCTACCGTACAATACAAAAGGGTAAGCCTTCTATTATAACTTAAATATATTAACATGAAAGGGTATATAACGTCTTCTATTAATTACTCGTTTATAAGAAAATATCTTTATTATACATTCATTTATGCACGTTTTGTACACTTAATATACAAGCCACTCTTCCTTACATACAGCTTGTTTACCTCTTATATCTTTTAAATCATCATGAATATTAGCTAGTTTATACAACTCAGGGAAAATCTCTTCTACATAATTTTGATGCGTCATTTCATCTTTCCAATAAGTTAGCACAATGTAACGATTTTCAGTTTTTAAAGACTTCCCAATAACTCCACCTAACATCCCTTTTGCATTTTTCATCCCTTTATTCCAAATTGTTTCTTGTTTATGTAAGAAATACTTTTCCTTTCCCACCTTTACATCACATATAGCAACTCTTACGAATGTTCCTTCTGTAACTACGTCTTTCAAAGGCATATCAGTTATATCATACAACGTTTGAAACAATTCAATTTCACATGAAAGAAACGTATCCTCTTGATTACTATTTAAATAAATGGTATCGTGAGCAGCATTCATAAATGATTGATACGCACTTCTATCTTCCCATAAAGTAAATACACATGCCTCATCCTCATACCATCCACCAAATTGCCCATGAAATCCATCTAGCTGCTGTATAGCTTGCCATTTTTCTTGTGCTTTTGAAAATAACTCTTTTTTCTCTTCTTCCACTTTACAGTAGATTGTTTTTATTAACATTTTTAACTCCCCCTTAGGATATAATTTACCTTCCACTTATAATTTTCAGTTTACATAATATTTTTATAATCTCCTCATTACTCTTTATGTGCATATAGAACTAATCATATTTATCACTACATCTATCAAACCATCTATCTGATTGTATTTCAAATAATTCAGAATCAAAAGAAAAGATGTAACCCTTAACGAATTACAACTTTATCTTATCTCCCTTCCTTATTCACCTTTTGTTCAAATAAATAATATGTAATTTCTCCTGGATAATGTAATACAGTTACCTTCCGCTCCTCTTTTTTAAAACTAACAGTATGTCCGTTTTCCCCTAAGTTCTCCCATCCACTAGCCTTTGTAATAGGCATTACACTTATATATTTATACTCCTCTTCCTTATCATCGTTAATATGAATTGCTGACATTGGTACTGGAAAATCTTCAATTTTAGATTCTTTGTCTAAATATATAAGTGTAAATAAACCAGCTAATAACACAACCGTTGAAATATTTGAAACTAGTTTTCTTCTATTCATTTTCACTAAAAACCCTCTTTTCTCACATATTACTTTCATTATTTTACTAATCTCGATTATTTACGTATATAAAAAATATAATTCAAATTAATTCCAGACTATATTCTCTATCATTAACAATATTATTGTTATATATTATAATTAAAAGATATTTATTTTTGGAGGTATTACCCATTGAAGAAATTATTTTTTAATAAATGGACAATCGTTATTTCTATTTTTATTATTACCTGTACGATTTTCTACACAACTAAAGATAAAAATAATAACGAAAAAACTACCGTAGAAACAATTGATACAAAAAGTTTTAAAACTAAATTACAACCAAAAATTGATGAATTAACTACAAATTATAATGACATCATCGAAAAAGATTGGTTGCCTACCTGGGAAGAGATTAACACGAACGGAGATTCAGTAGATAGAGATAAACTATTAGTCACAATGACTGCTATTTCCAAACAATATGAAAAAATCATGAACGAAATAGACACTGTGAAAATTAAAGAAAATATATCGGAAGTACAAATACAAGAACAACTAATTTATTTCACAACTGAATTTAAGACTGCTTCTAAATTTATGAAAAACGCAGCAAATTTAATTATAGACGGAGCAAATAACTCTACTCTATCCAATGAAACAATTGAAAATACTAAACATGCTTTAGGACTTGCGGACCAACATATTGTCCTCGCTTTATCTACGTTAAATGAAGTTGAAGTTAAATTAGGACTTGCAAAAAAATAAAACTGGTTACTATTTTAAAATAAAAAAAGATTGCAATTCATATTTTGTCTGTCTATAATGTTTTTATTGATTTACAATCAATATTTTTATAAATTTTATAATTCGGATGAACCATTCAGGAGAAGGTCTATTGATCTACCGACGGGGCAAAAAGTTGCTGAATCAACTTTGAAACTCTCAGGTCTTGTTTACAAGTAGAACTGCATGGGGACGAATCTCTGGAGAGACTCCCTCTCGCTTTTATATAGCGCGGAGGAAAAAGAGCACCGAAGGAGCAAATCCGCTACTATAGCGGATAATCTCTCAGGTAAAAGGACAGAGACAAGCGAAAGAAAATGCCGATTTGTATCGGTTTATTTTTCTATCCCTTGTTTCTCCAGAGACCATTTCATTTACTTGAAGTGGTTTTTATTTTTTCATAAAAAGGAGAATACAGATGGAGACAGTAAGTACAGTATTAGAACAAATCAATCACTATGTGTGGGGATTACCAACGTTATTGTTACTCGTTGGTACTGGTATCATTCTCACAGTGCGTTTAAAAGGTTTACAGTTTAGTAAACTATTATACGCTCACAAACTAGCTTTTAAAAAATCAGAAGATACATCTTCCTCTGGAGATATTAGCCACTTCCAAGCACTTATGACAGCTATGGCGGCAACGATTGGTATGGGGAATATAGCCGGTGTTGCAACTGCTGTAACGATTGGTGGACCCGGTGCAATCTTTTGGATGTGGATTACTGCTTTGTTCGGTATGGCAACAAAGTATGCCGAAGCAATTCTTGCGGTGAAATACCGTGTTAGTAATGAAAATGGTGAATATTCAGGTGGACCAATGTACTATTTAGAACGTGGTTTAGGTAAGAAATGGCTTGCTGTTTTATTCGCTATATTCGGCACAACTGCTTCTTTCGGTATCGGTAATATGGTGCAATCTAACTCAGTTGCAGAGGCAATGCGAATTAATTTCTCTTTTCCTCCTGCTTTAACTGGTATATTCATGTCGTTTTTAATCGCCATTGTTATTTTAGGCGGTGTGAAAAAAATCGGGAAAGTGACAGGATATATCGTTCCTATTAAAGCTTTCTTTTATATCATTGCTGGGCTTATTATTATTTTCTATCACTACGATCAAATTCCAGAAGCATTCTCACTTATTTTTTCTGGCGCATTCAATGGGACTGCAGCGGCTGGTGGTTTTATTGGCGCAACAATTGCATCAGCTATTCAAATCGGAATGGCGCGCGGTGTATTTGCGAACGAAGCTGGTTTAGGAAGTGCCCCTATTGCCGCAGCGGCTGCAAAAACAGATTCACCTGCAAAGCAAGCTTTAGTTTCTATGACTGGTACTTTTCTAGATACGTTTATTGTATGTACCATTACAGGGCTAGTATTAATTACTACAGGTGCATGGAAATCAGGTAAAACTGGCGTTGAAGCGACAACACTTGCGTTCCAATCTGTATTTGGCACTGCTGGTAGTATGATTCTTGGTATCGCAATTATATTATTTGCCTACTCTACTATTTTAGGATGGTCGTATTACGGCGAGAAGTGCGTGGCTTATTTATTTGGAGAAGGTGCTGTTAAATATTATAAAGCAATCTTTATCGTCATGATTGCTATTGGGGCTAATTTAAAACTAGGTATCGTATGGACATTTGCTGATATTGCAAATGGACTTATGGCGATTCCAAACTTAATTGGCCTTATTGGGTTAAGTGGTATTGTTGTTGCTGAAACGAATCGCTTTTTACAAGCAGAGAAATTGAAAGAAAGTCATAAAAAACAGGCAAGTTAATATAAAAAAAGGAATGACTCATACATAATGAGCATTCCTTTTTTCATTTTCTAACTCAGTAAATGTCATGAAAAATATATTTATATCGATCTTTCCCTTTTTTTATTCCACTAAAAGTTTTTCACATAAATGACATAAATCGTATGGTCTAACTATATAGTTGAAAAGGAATGTGACATTAAAGTGTCGCCGAAAAACTCATCCAAGAAAAGGGAGGAAAAATCTTTTGAAAAACAAAATCATTGTTTTCCTATCTGTTTTATCATTTATTATTGGTGGTTTCTTTTTTAACACAAATACTTCAAGTGCTGAAACATCATCTACTGATTACGTCCCTAACCAATTAATCGTTAAGTTCAAACAAAATGCCTCTTTAAGTAATGTTCAATCTTTTCACAAATCTGTCGGTGCTAACGTTTTATCTAAAGATGATACGTTAGGTTTTGAAGTCGTTCAATTTTCAAAAGGTACTGTCAAAGAAAAAATAAAAAGCTATAAAAATAATCCAGATGTGGAATATGCAGAACCGAATTATTACGTTCACGCCTTTTGGACTCCGAACGACCCATATTTTAAAAATCAATATGGATTGCAAAAAATTCAAGCTCCACAAGCTTGGGATAGTCAACGAAGTGATCCTGGTGTAAAAGTAGCTATTATTGATACAGGAGTTCAAGGTTCACACCCTGATTTAGCTTCGAAAGTAATTTACGGACATGATTATGTTGACAACGACAATACATCTGATGATGGTAATGGTCATGGTACGCATTGCGCTGGAATTACTGGAGCACTTACGAATAATAGTGTTGGAATTGCTGGTGTTGCCCCACAAACTTCAATTTATGCCATCCGCGTATTAGATAATCAAGGAAGTGGTACTCTTGATGCTGTAGCGCAAGGGATTAGAGAAGCTGCTGATTCAGGTGCAAAAGTAATTAGCTTAAGCTTAGGCGCTCCAAATGGTGGGACTGCTTTACAACAAGCCGTTCAATATGCATGGAATAAAGGCTCTGTTATTGTTTCAGCTGCTGGAAATGCTGGAAATACAAAAGCTAATTATCCTGCTTATTACAACGAGGTGATTGCAGTTGCTTCTACAGATCAATCAGATAGAAAATCTTCATTTTCTACTTATGGTAACTGGGTAGATGTTGCAGCACCAGGTTCAAATATATATTCCACATATAAAGGAAGCACGTATCAATCATTAAGTGGTACATCTATGGCAACACCTCATGTTGCAGGAGTCGCTGCTCTTTTAGCAAATCAAGGATATAGCAATACACAAATCCGCCAAATTATTGAGTCAACGTCTGATAAAATTAGTGGTACAGGTACGTATTGGAAAAATGGTAGAGTCAATGCATATAAAGCTATACAATATGCTAAACAATTACAAGAAAATAAAGCCTCTTAAGAAATAATGTAAAACTTTAATCAGTGATCTGCCATTAGTGCGAGATAAAATAGAAGGAGAGACTTTTACAATTAAAGGCTCTCCTTCTTACAAACTATATTACTCCCCCTCCTTCTGCACCATATGTAAATACAGTACAAAATCCGTCATTGTCGACGAATGACCGAGTTGACGGATCATCGCTGTTATATTTCCTCTATGATATGTACCATGATTTACGACATGTTGTACTAACTCTAAAATTGAAGTTTCTAATTTCCCTGCATATGGATTCTCGATAACAAATACAGCATTCACGTCTTGTATTGTAATTAAAAAGTCTTTATATTGATTTGCCATGTTTTTAAACATTTTTTCTAATTCATGTAACGATTTAGTTTCGATTTGTTTTCGTAAATTTTCTCGGTCTTGTATTGCTTCATTCATACTTTTACCATGCAATATGTGTAACCACACTTGATCTGTAATATAAATATGCGCAAAAGTATCCTTAATTGATGGAAATACACTCTGTATCTTTTCGCTAAAGATTATCTCATAGCTTGGTAACTCTTTTAATCGATTGAATAATCGTGTATTAGCCCAATCATGGTAATCAAACTGTTTTAACATGTACTCTTTCAATCTAAATCGCCTCCTTATTGTACGAAACGAATGTTTTGTTTCTCCATTTCCGATTCTCTATCAGCTTTTGCAATCCCTTTTTCTTCAACTACATGTTTATTTATAGTTTTATATTTTACATGCGTATGAAATTCCGTTTGAAATGGAAACGGTGTAATCCGAATTGTTTCCTCGTCCACCCATTCAGCTTGAATAAGTTTCTCCACCTTACTATTAAACATTTCCGTTCCTTCAAAACCATCTTTAAACAAATCAATTTCATCTTCCTTTTCTGCGCCAGGTTTATTCATACACACATATAAAGAAAGTTCATCGCAAAACTTTAATAATCTATAATGTTTATCGAACATCGTAAATTGTTCTTTCGTTAACGTTTTCAAAATTCTTTTTTGTCGTTTCAATTCATGTTTATAAAAAGACATCATTTCTTCGTCTTCGTCATTTAATGAAAATGATAAAAAATGTTTACTACAAAGTAATGCTCCGTATGGATTCGAATCTTCAATTTCATTCAAACCAATCGTATAAAAAACAAAACGCAATGAACTTGGACAATCCATAAATGTATATGGAATATTTTTAGCATCATTCAATATTGGTACTTTATCAAGTTCTATCCATCCTCTATCATGCTCATAAATTGCATCAATTGTCTCTTTTAAGTATGTTTCATCTTCAAAAAAATCTTCTTTTATATGCTTTGCAATCTCTCCAGCTAAAAAACCATGATCATGTTGACGAATTAATATACTTTCTTTCTCATTCTTTTCACGAAAAATCATTCATATACTCCCCCTCATCCTCATATTACAGCATTTTCTATACATCAATTCTTAATTAATCCCTAATTATTAGCAGGGATTCAGTCTCTTACAACGAAATTAACATAACTATATAGTATTCTTTCTAACCATATAAATAGCTTTCTCTATACTATCCATTATACTAAAACATTCATTCTAAAAAACTTTTTATGAGGTGAAAACATGAACAAAACAGAATTAGTTAAAAACGTGGCACAATCCGCTGATATTTCTCAAAAGGAAGCTTCTGCAGCGGTACAATCCGTATTTGACACAATTGCTACTGCATTACAATCTGGCGATAAAGTTCAATTAATCGGCTTTGGAACGTTTGAAGTGCGCGAAAGATCTGCTCGTACAGGACGTAATCCACAAACTGGCGAAGAAATTCAAATCGCTGCTGGTAAAGTTCCAGCATTTAAAGCTGGTAAAGAGTTAAAAGAAGCTGTGAAATAAATAAGAAACCAGCCATTTTATAGGCTGGTTTCTTATTTTCTATTTAAGCAGATTTTTTATATTCTCTGCATGATATACTTCACAAATATAAAATATGCATTTGCAATTACTTACAATTTGATATTTTCTAGTTGGATACACATTCGCCGTAACAGAGCATCCATCAAACAATTCAATAATATTCCCAGATGGCTGATATCCTTCGTATAATACGTTTCTTCTTACTTCCATCTTTTCTATAATTTTTTCAACTGGAATATTCCCACTCTCTAATTCACTCTTAATTGTATTTGGTAAAAACGAAGTGTCCGCAAAAATTAGATTCTCAGATAACACTTTTCCTTTATAACTAACATTGGATACACGGTAAAGAAATGTTCCGTTTTTATCAAAGAAATTCTTTGCTTCTTTCGGGATGTACTGTCTATCAAGTACCTCTTGTTCGAGAATTTCAAACTGAACTGTATCATTCAAAAGCTTTTCTAAAGCATGAATAGATGATGTATCTCCAGAAAATAAAATATTTTTAATTGCTTGTACATTATAAGTGAATTCATTTGTTCTATTTTCCGCTACTAACATGAGGAACACCTCTTCTATAAGATTTTTTATTTAACTTATTTATAATTTAAAAGCGCTACTGCGTCTAACTGTGTAATTTCAGTTACTTCTTTACTAAATATTGCAATTGAAGCCATATAATCTGCACTTGGCCTTATATCCTCCATCATTGTATTTTCTACTAACTCTTGCCTATCCTTAAAAACTAACAAATTTGGAGGATCATTTGGAGCTGATACAGTAATACCTACTGGTGAAATCATTAGTCCTTCACCTGTCGCTTTTAGTACCGCTTCTTTTCGAGTCCAATATGTTAAAAAACCTTCTATTTTCTGTTCATTAGGTAACTTCATAACTTGTGCTATTTCAATGTCTGTTAATACGCCCTCTGCCATTTTCATAACATCTACATTTGGATTCATTTGTTCAACATCAACGCCTACAGGTGCAGACTTTGTAAATGCAACAACAACCCACTCACCCGAATGTGAAACAGATATTTGTGGCATTCCTTTTGGCAATTGCGGTCTGCCATGTTGTAACTTACATACTGGACACATCCTATCAATTGGCACTTGAACTGGTAACATAGAAAGTATTTTACCAAGAACTAACCTACTAATTACACAACCTATTATAAATCGTGCACGATCTGCCGAATGATGATATGAATTTGCTTTCTCTCGTTCAACATCATTTAGTAAATTGTAATGCCATGTTTGTAAATCTGAAATTCTTGCCCACCATATTTGACAACTATTCTCATTAAGAGTTGGTACAGAATCTACAACTTTACTCTCTATCATGTAAACTCTCTCCTTCTAAAAAACAATATCATTTTATTTCAAAAGAGTATTATTATTCTATAACTTATTCGTTTACAACTTCTTTCTCTTTTTGTAATATAGATAACGGCTTTTTCTTCTTCTTTGCCATTACCTCTTTATCAGAAATACGTAAAGAAAATAGTAATGCTACGAGTAAAAATATTGCTGATCCAATTAACGCAGCTTGATATGGTAAGAAATCTGACTGAGCATTATTTTGTACACTGTTATTTCCAAAACCGGCTAGTATACTAGCTAAAACTGCAACTCCTATCGCTGAACCTAATCGATTTTGCACATTAAATATAGTCGTAGCTCTCCCCATAGAAGGTGGCGTGATATTATTAAATGCAGAAAATTGAACTGCTCCAACAGACTGACCTAAGAAAATACCGATACCAAACAATAATGCCCGAATTTGCCATGGGTTCGTAACGTGATTTACAAAACTTAATAAAACAAAGATAATCGCCGTACAAATTAATCCAATAGAAATTACCTTTCGAGCTCCTAGTTTCTTATATGACCATGGCACAATCTGTGACGATATCATTAACCCAATCGCCTCTGGGAATGTCGTAAGACCAGATTCCAATGCGGAAACTCCTATTACATTTTGATACATAAGTGGAAAAACAAATAACATTCCTAGTAAACCAGCGGATGAAAACAATGAAATAAGACTCATTTTTCTAAAGACTGGTTCTTTTAATAAGCGTAAATCTAACATCGGTTGCTTTACTCTAAGTTCTACAATGATAAACAATGTAATGAATACAATACCAGCTATTCCAGTACTTATAATCTCTGAAGAACCCCAGCCTTTTGACGGCCCTTGACTAAGTGCATAGATAAGCATCGCGAATCCTGGTGCTGAAAGAACAAAACCGAGAGAATCAAAGCGACCAGCTGATTTTTCAATATGCTCTTTTAAAAATAGTAGACCGAATAGTAATGCTACGATTCCGAACGGTAAATTAATATAAAATGCCCAGCGCCAAGACATTTGATCTACAAAAAAACCGCCAATAATTGGTCCTACTGCCGGTGCTACAGCAATTGGCAACACAATAAACCGTGAAATTTTCGGCCTTTCCTCTGGTGAAAATGTTCGGAATAACATCGCCATCCCAACTGGTGTTAAAAGCCCCCCGCCAGCACCTTGCATGATGCGAAAAAGATTCAATGAAGTAATATCATTCGCTATTCCACATAATGCAGACGCAGTTGTAAATACGAAAAGAGCGGTTAGAAATACTCTTTTCGTACCGAAGCAATCTCCTAACCAACCAGAAATCGGAAGAAAAACAGCTAAGCTAACTAAATACCCAACATTAACCGTCCCCATTGCAGATGGAGGCACTTGTAGTTCTTTACTTATCGTTTGGAGTGCTACATTCACAATCGTTGCATCCATCGTAGCCATAAACATCGCTGTTATATATACGATGCTTACAACTACTTTTGGATTTATTTTTGCCTTCATTATCGTTTTCCTACTAATATTTTTTCGCCCACTTGTTTACTTTTCGGATTCAAATCTTCCCAGTTATTTTCAACATATTTTAAACAATCATTCCTACTAGCCTCTTCATGCACGACATTCCAACCAATAGGTACATCAAGAAAAACAGGCCAGAGAGAATACTGGCCCTCCTCATTTTTTAGTACTTTATATGTGTAATTATCATTTTCAAACGGATTCGTCATACTGTACTTACCCCTTTCTTATCCTGCAAATATTTCGCTAATACTTGTCCAATCTCTGTAAGTGGTCCTGGTTGACATAAATCTTTATGTCTACAATCAATATGGTGTTGCACAATTTGCCCCTCTAAATAATTTAGCCACGTATTTGGAGAGATAGGATCGAACCAGTCTGGTATAACAGTAGATCTAAAGAATAAAATATCTCCGTTATAAACTTTCGGTACATATTTCCCTAACAATCCTACCGAATTTACATATGTTTCTTTCAAATTTAAAATCGTCTCTTCTTCAAGACTTGCTAATGCACTTCCATCTTTACGAAGTATTTCTACTGCACTTTCCATCGTAAGTGGTTTACCATCCATGTTATCTGGATCGTATCCACCTAAAGCAAGTAATGCGATTAACGCTTCTTCTTCAGTAGGTGCTTCCGTATTCGGTAAGAAGTGACCTGGATAAGAATCCAGCATAACGAGTAATTCTACTTCTTCCCCTTCATTTTGCAGTTGCGCCGCCATTGCATGCACAACATTTCCTCCGAGCGACCAACCGAGTAAACGATATGGTCCGTGAGGCTGTACTTCACGAACGTGTTTTAAATAATCCGCCGCCATCTCCTCTAAACTTTTTGGAAGTTCTTCATTTTTAGCAATACCACGTGCTTGGACACCGTAGATTGGATAATTTGTTCCTAAAGATTTCATAAGTCCTGCATAGCACCAACTTAATCCACCTGCTGGGTGTACACAAAATAGTGGTAATTGGTCTCCGCTTGCTCGTAATGGAAGCAACACATCAAGTGCACTTTGTCCATTTCCCACTTCAAGTCTTTCAGCAAGACCCGCAACAGTAGGTGCTGCAAATAAAGTTCCGATATTTAGTTCGACCCCAAGTGCTTCTTTAATACGACTCATAAGCTGCACTGCAAGAAGTGAATGGCCACCTAAATCAAAGAATCCGTCATCAATTCCAATTTGCGGCACACTTAAAATTTCTGTAAACAAGTCACATAACATTTCTTCTTGCGGTGTTCTTGGTCCACGACTAGAAGATGATGCGATAAATTCTGGAGCCGGCAATGCCTTTCTATCTAATTTACCGTTTGGAGTTAAAGGCAACTCATTTACTACTACAAAAGCGTATGGAACCATGTAATCTGGTAAACTACCTCCAGCATACTTACGCATTTCATTCGTATCAATCATTTCATTATTTGATGCGACGATATAAGAAACTAACCGTTTATCCCCTGGTTGATCTTCCCGTACAATAACGGCTACTTGCTCAACTTTAGGATGTTTCATTATTACCGCTTCTATTTCCCCTAATTCAATTCGGAATCCACGAATTTTTATTTGATGATCTGCACGTCCTATATAATCTAGCGTCCCATCTTGACGCCAACGTGCTAAGTCCCCAGTACGATACATTCTTGTACCTGGCTTACCAAATGGATCTGCAATAAAACGTTCTGCTGTTAAGCCTGCTCTTCCTAAATATCCACGAGCAAGCCCTGCACCTGCAACATACATTTCTCCAACTACTCCAGGTGGCACCGGTTGTAAATAGTTGTCTAACACATACACTTTAAGATCAGGTATACTACACCCAATTAAACTGTTTGCTCGTAAAGAGACGATTGTTTCATCTAATTCAATATAACTAACATGTACTGTCGTCTCCGTAATACCGTACATATTAATAAGTTTTGGTGCGTTATGAGAATGTCGACAATACCAATCTTCTAATCGACTTAGCTCAAGTGCTTCTCCTCCAAAAACAACATATCGTAAAGATAATTTTTGGCCAATTTCTTCATTTTCATGATCTGCTTGCATCAATTGATAGAACGCTGATGGAGTTTGGTTTAAAACAGTTACCTTTTCTTTAACAAGAAGTTGTAAAAATTCTTTCGGCGAGCGACTTACAGTATGTGGTACTACGACTAAACGCCCACCATATAATAAAGGTCCCCAAATTTCCCAAACCGAGAAATCAAAAGCATATGAATGAAACATTGTCCATACATCGTTCTCGTCAAATTGGAACCAATGATCAGTTGCTCCTAAAAGTCTTACTACATTTTGATGAGGTATCATAACGCCTTTCGGTCTACCAGTTGAGCCTGATGTATAAATAACATACGCAATGTGCGAAGGAGATAACTGCTTCATGCGCTCCATTTCATCAATATTGTCTTCACTATATTTCTCAATTTCCCCTATTACTTTCACATCATCAACTAAAATTTTCAGTTCCTCATCACATTCAATTTCCACATCTGAATTTGTTAAAACACATGATGGTTTCGCATCGTGGAGCATAAATGAAATACGATCTGACGGATAATCCGGATCTAACGGAAGGTATCCCGCACCAGCTTTCAGAACAGCTAGTAAGCTTACAACCATATTTAAAGATCTCGGCATCGCTAAAGCAACGAGTTGATCAGGGCCTACTCCATTTGCTATTAGCAATCGAGCTATTTTATTCGCTTTTTTATTCAACTCTTCATAAGTTAACTTTTCATCTTCAAAGACGACAGCAATAGAATTTGGATTTATATGAGCCTGCTTTTCAAATAATTGTGGCAATGTCATTTCTGGTACAATTTGAAAACCACCATTCCACTTTTCTAACACTGTATTTTTCTCTGCTAAAGTTAATATTTCTAATGTGCCAATTGATTGATCCGGATGTTTCGCTGCATCATCTAATAACAAAATAAATCGTTCAACTAATTTTTGAACTGTTTCACGTGTATATAAATCCGTACTAAATTCTAGTAATCCGTTTAAGCCATCTGGAGTACCATCAACTCCGTTACTCTCGCTAATTTCAAATGTTAGATCAAACTTGGCAGAACCAACGCTTTGAATTTCAAGGTTCGCTTCTATATCCGGAGCATCAAACGTTGCTTCTGGCGTATTTTGGAAAGCTAACATAACTTGAAACAGCGGATGACTATTTCGAGTACGTACTGGATTTAACACTTCAACGAGTCGTTCAAATGGAACATCTTGATTTTCATAAGCTGCAAGATTTGATTGCTTCACTCTATTCAATAATTCTTTAAAGCTTGGATCTCCTGCTGTATTTGTACGTAACACTAATGTATTTACAAATAAACCGACTATGTCAGAGAGTGCATCATCATTTCTTCCAGCAATCGGACTACCAATTGGTATATCAGTACCTGCACCTAATCTTGTAAATAGTGCACTAAGTCCTGCTTGCAACACCATAAACAAACTAACTCCGTTTTTCCGTGCAAGCTCTACTAACCTACTATGCATACCCGCATCTATTTGAAAATGAAGTGTTTCTCCGCGATAACTCGTTTCAATTGGACGCTGGTAATCTGTAGGTAACTCCAGCTGATCTGGTAAACCTTCTAGCTCTTTCTTCCAAAACTCTAATTGTGTTGAAATAAGACTCTCTTCTGTAGTTTCATCACCAAGCAACTGTTGTTGCCAAAGTGCATAATCTGCGTATTGAACTGGAAGTGTCTCTAGCTGCACTCTGTTACCTTGACATCGTGCTTTATATGCCACTGTAAAATCTCTCGTTAACGGTTGTAATGACCAGCCATCCCCTACAATATGGTGCAATAGAATTAGTAATACATGTTCGTTTTCATTCACTGTAAATAGTTGCAGACGAACTGCTGGTTCAACATCAAGGTTAAAACTATATCTTACCGCCTCTGCAAGCACACTTTCTAATTCATCTTTACATGTTTTTGTTATTATCATTTCTAGATTTAAATTTTCCATATCTAAAATTTTCTGATAGGAACTACCTAATACGTTAGGGAAAATCGTTCTAAGCGTTTCATGTTTCTCAACTAAATCATAAAAGGCACCTTGCAATGCTTCCTCGTTCAACTTTCCAGAAATACGAACGACTAATGGAATATTATAAGTAGGACTTGGACCTTCTAAACAATTTAAGAACCATAACCTGCGCTGTGCAAATGAAAGTGGAACTTCATTTGGTCTACTTACTTTCTTAATAGCTGGTCTTGCAGTTTTTGCTTGATCCAATTGTTTCGCCAGTTCAGCAACAGTTGGCGATTCAAATAGTTTTCCTATTCCTAATTCAACACTTAACGTTTCACGAATTCTTGCCATTAGACGAGATGCAAGAAGCGAATGGCCACCCATTTCAAAGAAATTATCATCAATGCTAATGCGAGAAACACCAAGTACTTCTGCAAATAAATCACATAATATTTCTTCTTTCGGATTTCTAGCAACTCGCTCCTTGTTCATTTCATTAAAATCAGGAGCAGGTAATTTCTTTCTATCAACCTTTCCATTTGGCGTTAATGGTAATTCTTCTAGCACAACAAATGCCGATGGCACCATATAATTCGCTAAACTTTCTGAAACATAAGAACGAATTTCTGAAAGGTTAATCCCTTCATTCCCTTCGGCAACGATATACGCAATGATTCGTTTATCATTTGGGCGATCTTCCCGTACCATTACTACCGCTTGTTGAATATATTCATGTCGTTGTAATACCATTTCAATTTCAGCTAATTCAATTCGGAAACCACGAATTTTAATTTGATGATCTGCGCGGCTCATGTACTCTAACACACCATCGTTACGCCATTTCACAAGATCACCTGTGCGGTACATGCGCTTCCCTGGTTTTCCATAAGGATCTGCAACAAACCGTTCAGCCGTTAACTCTGGTTTTCCTAAATATCCGTTCGCAAGCCCTTCCCCTGCAATATATAATTCACCAATTAATCCAGGTGGTACTGGTTGTAAACCTGCATCTAATACATACACGTCTGTACTCCAAATTGGCTTTCCAATAGGAGGTATACCAATTTCATTTTCATTAATGTTCATGACAGTAGACCAAATAGTCGTTTCAGTTGGTCCATATAAGTTTGTAATAGAGCAACCTAATTCTTTTAATATATTTGCTAAATGGGCTGGAAGAGCTTCACCACCAACGAGCACATTTAGCCCTTGTAGCCTTTCTGGATATTCAGTTACTAACGCCTGCCATAACGTCGGTGTAGCTTGCATAACTGTCACTCTTTCTTCTTGTAACAGTGCCGTTAACGCAGAAGGCTCTTGAATTACCTCTTTTTGTGCAATTGTTAAACTTGCACCACTAATAAGAGGTAAATAAATCTCTAGAGCAGAAATATCAAACGCAAATGTTGTAACTGCTACTAAATGATCGTTCTCATTTAGTGAAAACATATCGTCCATAGCCAATAGAAAGTTACTTAAAGCTTTCATAGGAACAATTACACCTTTTGGATTTCCGGTTGAGCCTGAAGTGTAAATTGTATACGCAGGCTTTAAAAATGAATCATCATTTCTAAATGGTAGATTCCTATGAGAATATGCTTTTAATGCTAGTCCTGTTTCTTCTCGATCTAATTCGATTTTTTTTATATCATTTTCTATAACTAAAGTAGATGAAACAGATGAATGTGTGATGATATAAATTGGTTTTGCATCATTTACTATATAATGTATTCGCTCAGCTGGATATTCTGGATCTATCGGTAAATACGCTGCACCAGCCTTTAAAACTGCTAGCATACTAACTACCATTTCTATTGACCTTGGAAATACTAAAGCTACAAACTGATTTGGCCCTATTCCTTCTTCTACTAAATAGTGCGCTAGTTCATTCGCACGTTCATTTAGCTCTTTATACGTAAGGTCTACTCCGCTACACGTAACCGCTATTTTATTTGGATTTTTTTGTACTTGTTTTTCAAATAATAAAGGTAGAGTGATTAAATCCTCAGCTTCCTTAGTTTCATTCCATTCGAATAAAACTTTATGATTTTCTTCTGGAAGAGTAATGTTTATATTTCCAATCGACACGTCTTTTTGATAATCATTTATCACTAATTCTAATACATTCATAAATCTCTCTTTATGCAATGCTAGTTCCGTATCACTATATACTAACGGATTCGCATCAAAATGAATCATTAGCTCATTTTTATCAAAACGTTTATATACATTTATCGATAAATCATCGACTGGTCCTGCTGATAAATTATGTGTAATACCACGATTCCCAGCAAAATTAAGCCCATAATCAAAAGGCATCACATTCACTAACGGCCCGAATAACCTTTGATTTTCACCTAGTAACTTTAAGTCTCTTCTTAATTCCTCATGACGGTATTTATGATGACGACGTACTTCTCGAATCTCTTTAGAAACTTGCTGTATGCATTCCGCAAGAGTTATATTTGGAGTTACTGTAATACGAAGTGGTACTAAATTCATTACCATGCTCGGTGTATAAATAGATGCAGAACCGAGACGCCCCATCATTGGTAAACCTAAAACAATATCATTTGCACCTGTTAATTTATGCATGTAAATACTTGTTACAGCTACAATAAATTCCGGCCAATTTGTTAAAGAAACATTGATATCTTCTAGTAAAGTTTTCGTGCTAGAACTGGATAAATAAGCTGTTTCTCGTAAAAATCCATTTGATGTTCTCGGCGCTCGTTCTGCTAAACTTATGACATCCGGTTCATCTGCAAACTTTTCTAACCAAAAAGTACGATCTTCCTGAAATTGTTTAGACTCACGATACTCCATATCTTCTTGTACAATTTTTGCAAGAGAACCAAATGGCTTTTCATTCTTTCTTGTTTCTTCTATAAGTGATGTATACTCTTTCGCTACCTTTTGGCTTAGAAGTGAAAATCCATAGCCATCCATCACAATGTGATGGATGCGCTGATACCAAAAGAAACGATTATTTTCAACTTGAATAAGTGCTTCAGTAAATAAAGTATCTCTTTTCAAATCGACTGGCATAGATAAATCATTTTTCATCCATACTTTAGCAGCTTCTTCAGGATTTTCTTCTTTACGAACGTCAATAAAATGCATATGAAACTGTAATTCTTCAATAACTTGCCATGGACCAATTTCATCCTCTTCGAAGCGAACATGTAGTGCTTCTGCTTCTGTTACAACTTTACGTACTGCTAATTCGAAAATTTCTTGATTAATATTTCCGTTTATTTCAACATATTCCCCAGTATTATAAATCGGATTAAGCGGATCTAATTGCTGTGCAAACCACATACCAGTCTGCGCAGATGATAACGAATGACGAACCTTTTGACTATTAGGCATTCTTTACTACCCCTTTATTATGTAGTCTATTTGTTACAGCACCTGTGCTGTCTGTGAAGATAGTAAACTGTACCAATAGGAAACAGTTGGACGTTCTGCTAAATCTGCAAAAGTTATTTCTTTCCCTTCGCGACGCCACATCTCTACTAAACTCATAATTCTGACCGAATCAAGTCCTCTATTTAGTAAGTCCTCATCAATATCAATACTCTCTACTGGCTCACGAAGTAGTTGTGCAACTAGTTCATGCACTTCCTGTAAAGTGATTCCTTCACTCTCATCACTTTTTACACTTTGTAAATCTTTTAACAGTAAGTTTGTTGATGTCGTTACTGCACATCTATTAGATGCATACTCCAATGCTTGTTTATGATGGTCTATTGAAAAATCAGCAACTGCATCTGCTACAAAAAATGGTTCTATACCATCCATAAATGCTTCGCAAGCTGTTAAAAGGCAGCCGATATGCGCATAAATACCGCAAATAATAAGTTGATCTCTTCCCTGTTCATTTAAAATTTCTAATAGATTTGTCTTTTTAAATGCACTATATCTCCATTTTGTTAAGAATATATCATCTTCATTAGGAGTAAGTTCATCGACAATTTTCTTTTTATCTGGTCCAGCAGGAATACCGTCACCCCAGAAGTCTTGTAATAATCCACGTTGTTCTAACGTTTGTCCACCTGGTTGTGCTGTATAAACAACTGGTATACCAAGTTCCTTACATTTTTCTCTTATTACCTTAATATTTGAAATAAGTTCTACTTTTGGTGATTCTTTATCGCTATATGCATCAAGAAAATATTCTTGCATGTCATGGATTAGAAGAACCGCACGTTTCGGATCTGGTTTCCAGTTCACTTTATTTTTTGGTAGTTCTGATTCAACTGGCATTTTGTATACTGAAATAGATGGAATAGCCATCTAATCACTTCCTTCCAATTTTTATATTTATTATCGTTTTACCGTAATAAGTTTTTCCGCAATGACTTTACGTAACTCTTTTTTGCTTACCTTTCCAACACCTGTTTGCGGGAATGAATCAATAAATTCAATTCGATCTGGAATCTTATAAGCCGCTATACCCCGTTCTCTTAAAAACATTTTTAATTCACTTACTGTCGGAGCTTGTCCACGAGCTATTACAAATGCACAAGTACGTTCTCCTAAATAATCATCAGGCATTGATACGATGGCTACATCATGTACTGCATCGTGTGCTAATAGATGATTTTCAACTTCTTCCGCAGCAACTTTCTCACCACCACGGTTAATTTGATCTTTATCCCTACCTTCTACAATGATGTAACCTTGTTCATTTACTTTTACAAGATCACCTGTGCGATAAAATCCATCCTTTGTAAATGATCGTGCATTATGCTCTTCTGCTTTATAATAGCCACGAATTGTATATGGCCCTCTTGTTAACAAACTACCTACTTCACCAGGTTTCACATCGTTATCATTTTCATCAACGACCCTTACTTCATCGAATGTAGACATCGGTCTCCCTTGTGTATGAATGATGATTTCTTCCGGATCATTTAATCTTGTGTAATTTACTAACCCTTCTGCCATACCGAACACTTGCTGTAACGTACATCCAAATGTAGGGTGTATACGCTTTGCAACCTCAGCGCTAAACTTAGCACCACCTACTTGAATCACTTCTAAGCTCGATAAATCATTATTACGAGAAGAAACTGCATCAAGCCAAATCATTGCTAATGGTGGAACTAGAGCAGTAATCGTAACTTTTTCTTTTTCTATAAGAGCAAATGCCTCATCTGGGCTACCACCAGTTGCTAACACTACTTTTCCACCCGCATAGAAAGTTCCAAATGTCCCTGGAGAACTCATCGGGTAATTGTGCGCTACTGGAAGAACCGCCATATAGACGCTATCCGTATTCAAATTACAAATTTCAGCGCTAACACATAAACTATAAATATAGTCATCATGTGTTCTAGGAATTAATTTAGAAAGTCCTGTTGTCCCTCCTGATAATTGGAGAAACGCAACATCACTTGGCTGAACTTCTGGTAATGGAACGGGATCTATATACAGATCACTTATGTTCACAAACTCTTCTTCTTCTCCCACTACAATTACATGTTGTAAAGTTGGTACTTTCTCTTTCACTTCTCTTGCTAGTTTTCGATAATCAAAGCCGAGAGCCTTATCTGAAATAACGTAAGCACTCGCCTCACCAAACTCACAAAAATAACTAATTTCACTGCTTCGATGTGAAGGTAGTGCAAAAACAGGAAGTGCTCCAATTCGAAATAGTGCAAAGCATATTTCGAAAAACTCAATAATGTTGGGTAACTGAATTACAACTCGGTCCTCTTTCTTTATTCCTAAATTCAGTAAACCTGAAGCTAAGCGATCTACTTTTTTATCAAGCTCACTATACGTCATATGCATATTACCACTTACAACTGCAATTTCATCTCCATACTTTTCAGCACGTTCTCTCAACAACGAACCAAATGTTTCTCCAAGCCAACATCCTTCTTCTCGATAACGATTTGCAAATTCTTCTGGCCATCCCGTGAAACCTGATAACATTATTTCTTCCCCCTATTTTTCATTCAACGAATTATCTCTTAATCCTAAAGCCTTCAGCATTGTTTGGAACTTAGCTGATGTTTCTGCTAACTCATCTTCTGGTTTTGACTCAGCAACAACTCCTGCTCCTGCAAATAATCGAAGTGTATTTTCTTGTACTTCAGCACAGCGAATTGTAACAATCCATTCACCATCTCCATTTAAATCGCTCCATCCTAGCATTCCTGTAAAGAATTCACGGTCAAATGGCTCAATTTTTTGAATCGCCTCTCTCGCTTCTTCCATCGGCGTTCCGCAAACTGCTGGCGTAGGATGAAGAGCAATTGCTAATTCCAAAGAAGTAGTATTCGGATCCTTTAGTTCACCTTTCACTTCAGTAGACAAATGCCACATCGCTTCACTATGAATAACGGATGGTTTTTCCGGAACCTGTAATGTATGACAGTATGGACGAAGCGCAGCAGCAACCGCTTCCACTACTACCGCATGTTCATGTAAATCTTTCGGAGAAGAAAGTAATTCCTCTGCTCTTCTCTTATCTTCTACTGGATCATCACTACGTGGTCTTGAACCAGCTAACGGATTAGAAATAACTTGCATACCATTACGTGAAACGAGTAATTCAGGACTTGCTCCAATTAATGTTTTATTACACTCGTTTTCATCTTCCGGTAAATTCACAGCAAATGTATAACCGTGCTTATTATGCTCTGCCAATTCGCAAAGTAGTTTTTGTTTATCAATCTTCTCTGAAGATTTAACATCTAACGATCTAGATAGAACGATTTTCTTTAAATCTCCGTCCTGAATTTTTTCAATCCCTTGCTTCACACCATTCATATAAACTTCAGGAGCTGGAACCGGTGTCATTTCAAATGTCAGTTTCTCATTTCGTTTTATCTCATTTGTTGTCTCTAACTGTAAACGCTCAGTAATTCTACTATGTTCTGGTACGATAAGTTGAACTTCTTTTCTACGATCAAAAGGCAAAGCACCAACAACGATAGGATTCGGATTTCCAGCTTGTTTTGCATTACTTAATACCGCTTGTACAAGTTCTGTAAAACTTTCAATTTCATGATGTTTTACTGTAGTAAACTCTCCTTCTGTCAATATCGTTCGAGTTGGTGAAGCGAAAAAGAACGAAGATTCAGTTTTATAATCTTCTAATAATTTTTCCGACAGTTCCTTTACGGCTATAAGTTCATTCATAGTATTAAAACCTCCTGAATTTTTTATTAAACTCCTAATGTAGCTCCGCCATCGACACATAAATTGTGCATTGTAATATGACTCGCTTTATCAGAGGCTAAAAACAATACTGCTTCAGCAATTTCTGAAGGTTGTGCGATTTTTTGTAACGGAATACCGAGTCTATATGTATTTTGAGAACCAGCAATTATATTTTCAGCTCCATTCTCATCAGCCCATAATAATCTTTGCATTTCAGTTTCAGTAGAACCTGGAGAAACTGAGTTACAGCGAATATTGTATGCTGCAAGTTCTAACCCTAAACATTTCATAAACATCGTCGTTGCAGCTTTTGATGCAGCATACGCAGCCATCTCCATTCTCGGAGTATTTGCCGCATTTGAGCCAACTGTAACAATTGCCCCTGACTTTCTTTGCATCATATATTTACTTACTGCTCGGCACATATAGAAAACTCCTGTAGAATTTACAGAGAATGTTTTATTCCAATCTTCATCACTTAAAGAGTTAATCGCTCCCATACGTAAAACCCCTGCAACATTTACTAATATATCTATCGGTGCTATATCATTTTCAATCCGTTCTACTACTTCTTCAACAGCGGCACTATCACTCACATCTAAACGAAACGTTTTCACACGTGTTTCATTTAATTCATTTTGATTTAAGAGTACGTTTAACCCCTCTTCAGTTTGATCAGCCCCAATAACTGTAGCTCCTCTTTCTAAAAACATGTTTGCTACAACACTACCTATACCTTGCGCTGCACCAGTTACTAAAACCGTTTTCCCATCAAATTCCCCTATGTTCATTTCCTCTATCCTTTCATATAAAAATTAATCCAGTTTAACATCATTAATGATAACGATTTTCATTATCACTGATAATGTAAAAAATAATACACTTACTAAACTAATTGGTCAAGTGTACTTTTTGATCAAAATATTATTCATTGATAATGTTTTTCATTTAACATTCTTACACCTAAATGATAATCTTTCTCAATAAACTTGTCAACCTATTTTTATTTTTCAGATAAAATATTTTAATGATTCTCAACACAATTACATCTAAAAGCATTAATAAGTACTTACATTACACATTTAATTCATACTCCTCTTTTTAAACTTGTAGAAGACTAACTGTAGATACCTTCATTTACAAAGCCTTATCAAAAAACCAAGTATATATTTTCTCAACATTTTTCTGAAAATACCGAGAAAATATATCTTGCAATTACTGATGTATGTCTTGTTTATAATTTAAGATTTAATACGTATTTCGAATATGATGTATCATTTTTTGATATTCCAATATAATCCAAACAGGTATTTCACTCACTTTTTTGTCTCGAAAAATCCCAAATATTATATAACCTCGTTACAATCATTCATAAAAAAAGCACCCTATTTAATAGGATGCTTTTTCGTATTTATAGTGTGATAGAAGATTTATATACTTATGCTACGCTGCGATACTCTTCTTCTTGTTCTTTTTTCTGCTTAGGTGCTTGAATTAAAATTGCGATAACAAATGATACGACACATAATACACCGATCACCATGAAGGTTGGTTTGAATCCACCTAGAAGTGCACCGATAAAGGAACCTGCAAGTGCTCCAAATCCAAATCCTTGATACACAATTCCGTAGTTCTTACTATGGTTTTTCATACCGTAGAAATCACCAACGATAGCTGGGAAAATAGTGATATTTCCACCAAAGCAAAACGCTACGCTTGCTACACATACGAAGTAGATACCATAATTTAAATCTACGAAACTTAAAACCAAGACTGAAGCTGCCATAACAACAAATGTACCAGTAACGATTTTTAAACGGCCGATTTTATCTGATAACGGTCCTAAAATAATACGACCTAATGTATTGAAGATTGCAACCATAGCCACCGCATTAGCTGCTGTCGCTGCGCTAAGCCCTACAAGTTGAACACCGATGTCTTTTACCATACCAATTAAGTATAAGCCACTCATACATGATGTAAATAACATAATAAATAATAAGTATACTTGTTTTGTGCCTAACATTTCTTTCGTTGTATATTCCTGAGTTTTTGTTTCATGGACTGCTCCTTGATCTGCAGCTTGATGGATTAAACAAGCGCCAATTACAATCATAGCTGTAACAATTAAACCCCAGTATATAAACGCTTGTGATACACCAACTGATTCAATTAACTGTGCGTTAACATATTTAAAGATTAAGCTACCCGAACCATATGCAGAGACAGAAATACCAGCAATTAAACCTTTACGCTTTGGAAACCACTTTATTAAATTGGATAGTGAAGTGATATATGCTGTACCATCTGCATAACCTACAACAACCCCTGCTAGTACATAAAGCAATATTAATGAGGAAGCTTGTGAACTAAGTATTAATCCTAGTCCTAATGCTAGTCCAGCTATCATAATAAGTTTACGAAGTCCCCATTTTTCTTGCAATTTACTCGCAAATAAAGTCGAAAACGCTAAGGAAAGACTAGTAATTGAGAAAGTTATAGCAACTGCGTTAAGACTCCAACCGTATTTACTAACTAAAGGCTGATTAAATAAACTCCATGTATAAATCGTTCCAAGCCCCATTTGTACGATGACTGTGCCAAGTACAACTAGCCATGGATTAACATTTGATTTTTTCATACCTTTCTGCCTCCTCTTTCTATTTCAATGCTGTTCGCTAAATTTACTTTTTTTATGTTCATATTGACCACCTCTTTTGATTTAACACCTTCATTGTATAAGATGTCACCACTTATGTAAGCACTTACAAGACAGGGCGTCAAAAATATGGAATCAGTTACAGAAAACGAAGGACGAAATACAAAAAACGAATTATTAAATACGTAAATAGTTATTATCATGTTTTGCATCCATACGACTTACAGCTGTTTTATCATCTTCTTTTATAAAAATTATGTCTCAAGTTATATGATGGCTAGATTACAAAAATTCGATTTTCCTATACAACAAAAAAACTATTTTTACACTATAGTGCACTTTATTTTTTATAAAATAAAAAATATTTTATTGATAAACAAAACTAAATATTCACTAATATATCTATACGTGGTTTAATATATATAATAAAAAAATATTTCTGTCTTTAATGAGGAGGTACTATGAAAGCAAACGTAGGGGATACTATACTTTTTCAACGAAATAATTTAAAGATTACAGGATCTGTATTAAAACTTTATACTGAATCGGTCTTAGTTGAAATTACAAATGTAAGCAGTGGTACTTTTGAATTTGATCGAACGATTGTAAATCATAAAAACTATAAAATTTTAAATACGAATACATAAAACAACAAAAAATAGCCCCTGCTCACCAGCAGCGGCTATTTTATATGAAAATACTTCATTAGTTTATATATCCTAAAACACTTACAATCTTACTCGCTTTTAAATTATTAATATGATAATAAATTTCTAAGCCCCTTCTCTCAGCTCGTAACACTTTACCTTTCATTTTTGATAAATGTTGCGAAACAGTCGATTGTGGAATATTTAGTAATTCTGTTAATTGCGTTACATTACATGTTTTTCTCGTACTTAATTCATTTACAATTTGTAATCGGATTGGGTGAGCCATAATTTTTAAAATATCTACATCTTCTTCTGAAACTAAACTTTTTCTCATTTCACTCGTATATGTTGTCATAAGACATTCCCCTTTTATATGAATTCCTCTTATTTAGATCTATTTCCAAAATATTTAAAACTCCGATGTGAAACCTTTATATAAAAATAATAGAATTTTAAATTTTTAAAAACAGAACGAAATACAATTCACTTTATTTATTTATTTGGTACATATACATAATACAATGTTAATATGTGCTCTATGTGAAGTTAGCATATATTTATAATGAAGATTTTTCAAACACTTCACATCTAACTATATACTTCCTCATAACACTATCCAGTGATTTTAACATATTTTAGGCGTTTGTATATACTATCTACAAAATAAATGTTGTTTAAGGGGGATTTCAAATGCCAACAGTGCTACAAGAAGAAGTTGAAGAAGCGCGTGAAACGTATGTCAGTCGTATCATATTAGTTAGTGGATCAGCTTTATTTTTAGTAGGTGGTGTTATATCCGCAATTTCGGCTTTTAAAGCTTATAATCGTTTGGAAAATACACCGCCTTCTCCAGATAACTCGTAGGTGAATTGTTTTATATTGAATAACAAACAAATGCTACCTCTATTAAGAGATGGCATTTGTTTTATCATAAGTTCTATACTAGAAACCCGCAAAGAATGCTTTAAGTATGAATTACACTTGAACTTACTTCACCACAAACCGAGTCTGACTACACCCATCCTTCTGCTTCGTTACTTCTAACACAGCCGGCATTGCGTTTTTCAGCTCTTGAACGTGTGATATAACACCGATAAATCGGCCTGATTTTTGTAAGTCAATTAAGGCGTCTACTGCTTTTGTTAATGACTCCTCATCTAATGAACCAAAACCTTCGTCGATAAACATCGTTTCGATGGAAATACCGCCTTCATACGATTGAATGACGTCTGCCATTCCAAGCGCTAAGCAAAGTGAGGCATTAAATTTCTCACCGCCAGATAATGTTTTTACATCGCGTGTTTGGCCAGTATATGCGTCGTATACATCTAATCCTAATCCACTTTGACGATTGCGCTTTTCAACTCGTTCACTTCGTTTTAAATAAAATTGTCCATTTGATAATTTACGTAATCGTTCGTTTGCAATTTGAACAATTTGTTCTAAATACTCTATTAAGATGTAACGTTCAAATGATATACGGCTTTCGTTATCACCTTTCATTACTTCATATAAATCAACAAGTTCTTGGAAAGCTTTTTCTTCCTCATGAATTTGTTCATCAATTCGTCTAATGTTTTCATGTAAATCAGAAATATATGTTACCGTAGTTTGCGCACGTTGGCGTTTTTCTTTTATTATATCGAGATTAATTTGTAATTCTGTTATGTGTTCACCTAACGCCGTAATATCCATGTACTCTTTATCTTTTAATTCAGCATGTAACTCTTCAATTTGTTTTGCAAGCACTTCAAGAGATGAATAATAACTTTGAATTTCTTTTTGTAACATCTCCATCTCAATATCATTTAATTTAGCTTCTTTATACGTGGATTGATCTATAAATCCGCTCTGTTCAAGCTCTTTCATAAAGCGCGTAAACGTCTCTTCTTTCTTCAATTTTGTACTTTCAAATTGATTAGAAGCACTTTCCTGTTCTGCTTGAATACGTATATTTTCATTTTGCCAATGTTGATACGCTTCCTGTACTTTCTTCCATTCGTCTTCCATTAATCTGAGTTCATGTATAGCTTGGTCAAACTGAATTCTCCAAGCTTGTACTGTTTGTAAGTTATCTGGAATATTTTTCTTGTCATGTTCATATGACGTACGAAGCTGCATACACTCCATTTCTGTACGGTGCTGTACTATTTCTACCTCACGCTTTTGTTTCTGAAGTGCATCTACTTTTTCTTCTACACTCTTTATATTCACAGCAGTTTGCTTACGCGTTTCTTCACTTGCTTTTAGCGTATTTACTTCAGTTGCTAATTGTTTTCCTTTTTGAACAAGTGCACTGTATGTTTCAACTAATTCCTCTGAGCGATAGCCTCGCTTCTTAACCTCTTCTATTACCTGTTCATATTGTAGGTGATAGAAATTCCATTTCTCCTCTAATTGAACATGTAATTTTTCAGCAACATTTTTCTTTTCTCTTAAATCATTTAACTCTTTTTCATCGATCGCATCACTTTGCTCTGTAGCTTTTTTCGGATGGTTCGTACTACCACATACTGGACAAGATTCGCCATCATGTAGATGGAGAGCTAATATACCAGCTTGTTCACTTAACCAGCGACGTTCCATATTTTCATATGCGTTAACTGCCAATCGCATCTTATTATATGCCGCTTCTTTTTCTTTCTCGAATTTTTGCTTTTCTTGCCAAACATCATATGCTTGCTTTAAAACTTTGGCATCTTCTCGCATATTCGTTAGTTCTTCTACTTTAGCTACATATTGCTCAAGTGCTCGTTCTAATTGCTGTAATTCATCAGACATTAGCTGTTTTTGATTTGTATGCTCATCTAATTGTCGATCTAAGTTTTGCATACTTTCTTTTAATTTCCCTATTTGAATTTCTGCATTTTGTAAATTCAACTGTTTCTCAGCTAATGATGCAATAATCGGTTGTAACTCTTCTAATCTTTGAACAAGTTTTTTTGCATTTTCTCTCTCAGGTTCTTTATTCTTTACCGCTTCATATTTCTCCTGAGCAAGTTCAAAGCTTTTCGTTACATTTTCTTTTTTAGCGATTATTTGTTTTAATAAACTTTCAGCCTTCTGCTCATTTTGCATTGCTTCTTCGTACCATTGTTCAAATGGTAATAAGCGCTTCGCTTCTTCCGCACGTTTAAAAGATTTTTCTTTCATTTCAATAACGGTACGATTTTCTTGTAAAGTGTTATATTTCTCATTCTTTTGTTGTAAATCTATAAATTTCTCATTTATAGATTTCGCTGCATGAAAACGTATTTCAGCATCCTTTAATTGCTTCGCTTGAACATCTTGTTCTACTTGTAATTGCTCAACCTCTGCCTTATACACATCTGTTTCTTGTTCTAATGCTTCTACTACTTGATGCGTGTTTACATGTTCTTGTTCCACCAATGTCTCTAATAATGCTCCATCACGGATTGGTAATTTGAAAACATTACGGAAGTATAGCTCTCGCTCTTTCTGTTTTTCTTGTAAAACGTCTTTCCATTGTTTTCGTTTTTGATCAAGTAACTCACGCATTAACTTATAACGATCCGTTTTAAAAATACGACGTAAAATTTCTTCTTTGTTTTCTGTCTCAGATGTTAATAGTTTTCGGAATTCCCCTTGTGGTAACATAACAATTTGGCTAAATTGATGTTTACTTAAACCAATTAAATCTTCCACTTTTTTATTTACATCCGTTACATGGAAACGATCAACAGCTGGAACATTCTCTTCATCAATCACTTCATATAGTTCTACTGCATGTCCCGTAATTGTCTTGTTCCCTTGTTTTTTATGTCCAAGTTGTCGTTTTATTTCATAACGTTTCCCTTTTAACTGAAAGGTTAGTTCTACACTTGTATACATATTATCATCCGCAAATTGACTGCGAAGCATGCTCGTATCACTACGTTCTTCTCCGCTTGCCTCACCATATAACACATAACAAATCGCATCAAAAATCGTTGTCTTTCCAGCTCCTGTATTCCCAGAAATGGTGAAAATACGATGATCTCCAAGATCATTAAAATCGATTACTTCTTTCTGTTTATATGGCCCAAATGCTGTCATAATTAGTTGAATCGGTCTCATCCTCGTTCACCTTCCCGTTCTTGCACTGTTTGTAGTACTTCTACAAATAGACGTTCTTTCTCTTCTGATAAATCTAAGCCTTTCATTTCTTTATAAAAAGCCTTTAATAACGATAAATCATCCGTTTTATGTCTTGAAACAGTTACTTCATTTGACTCTGTGAACTCTCGTCTTTGAATAGATCTTTCAACATGCATTGCATTTGGATATACAGATCGTATTTTTTCCATTGGCTGCAAGACAGGATTTTCATCTAATAATTTTACAAACACATAATCTTCACTTACTGGATGTTGTAATAATTCATCTATTTTCGCTTCTACTGTTCGCATTTTACGACGTGGTGCAAGTAACCTTTTTTCAATTGTTGCTTCACCTTGCTCGTCCAGTTCCACAATATAATATCCTTTTTTATGTTTTTCTTCAGAAATAGAATATGCAAGTGGAGAACCTGAATATCGAATTGTCTCATTACGTACAAAATGCGCTTGATGTAAATGTCCAAGCGCTGTGTAATGAAACTTATCAAAATAATGACTATTTACGTATTCAGCACCACCAATTGAAAGTGGTCGTTCTGCATCACTTGTATTCTCTTCCGCTTCTCCCGCAGAAGTTACAAATGCATGACCAACAAATACGTGTCTTGCTTCTTTATCCATTGTTTTAGAAAGCTCATTCATAAAAATACGCATCGCATCATCATGAGAACGTACATCTTCGTTTTTCAAAACATGTCTAACTATGCTTGGATCCGCATATGGAACGAGATGGAAGTGAACCTCGCCATATTCATCATTTAATATAATTGGCTCATATGGAAATTGAAATTGTCCCACAATAAATAATCCTTGTTTCTTCATTAAACTACTTCCAAAATGAATACGATCTGGACTATCATGGTTTCCTGCAACCGCAATAACTGGTGTTTGTAAATCAATGACTATTTTTTGTAAAACATCATTTAATAAGTCTACTGCTTCCGTAGGTGGAATTGCTCGGTCATATAAATCCCCTGCAATAATTACGGCATCTGGTTTTTCTTCTTCAACAGCTTGTACAAACTGATTTAATACAATCTTTTGATCTTCAGTCATATACACGCCATGAACGAGCTTTCCTAAATGCCAATCCGCTGTATGAAATAACTTCATAGTTTCCTGCTCCTTTTAATTTACTGATTTTAGTGATACGAGTTGATAGTTTATTGTAGTTTTTCCGTTTTCCCACTCTAACTTTTGTATCATTGCACTACCAATTCTTTCTTCATTTGATTTATATAAAGGCAATATTTCTTGAACTGTAAATAAGTGATAACCATCCAATTTTAATTGAAATATGTTTTCTTCTATATGTAATCTTACTTCTTTTTCATTTGAAATAATTTTTGTGTGCATCTCAAATTTCATGACAGATACAACCCCTTTTTCTAATCTCTACACTATTAATAGTATATTGGCTATGCAAGATTGACAAGTAAATACACGGCAAAGTACACACTTTTCTACCGCTATATGTTTTTTATTTTTATATATAATACGGTATGTGAAATTTTATTTATTGTAAAAATAAAAATGTCTAATGTGACATCTTTATTTTTGTATAAAGTCTTTCATTACATAATATAAAACTGTAATGAAAACGATCGCTACAAAAAATGAAAATACTGCGATAATGTACCCATCCTTATTTAATAAAATGCAAAAAGAAATAGATATGATAAAAATCGGAAATACAAGTCGTACTTTATCCTTCACTTCCTCTGTCGTATCTGTATGATGAAAATACTGCGTTATCCCTATCATTAAAGAAGACAAAATAATCACCGACAATAGTAAAGGTCCTGGCATTCCGATTTCTCCTTTCTCTATTTCTAATGAAAAGCAATTTTTCTTTCATCATAATCACTTCAAATACTCTTTTTGAAGTAATTATGCACAATTTACACATATATAATAGCGTGTTTATCATGATAATTTCAAATAATTACAATTACAGTAATGTTGTAATATTCATTTTCAACCTTCAAAATCCTGCAAATATAACTCGTCAAAATATGCAGTGTCGAAATTAACACGCACCGTCAAGTTTAGACAAAATTTATAAAGGACATTTCAGTACGTATCAAGAATTAAGAATAAGAAGATATGTAAGGGAGGATGAATTATGACTGAACACGTTTTATTTTCTGTTAGCGAAAACGGCGTTGCATCAATTACTTTAAACCGCCCAAAAGCACTTAATTCTTTATCTTATGACATGTTGCAACCAATTGGGCAAAAACTGAAAGAGTGGGAAAATGATGAGCGAATTGCGCTTATCGTATTAAAAGGAGCTGGCACAAAAGGTTTTTGTGCAGGCGGCGACATTAAAACTCTTTATGAAGCGCGTTCAAATGAAACTGCATTGCAGCATGCGGAACGTTTTTTTGAAGAAGAGTATGAAATTGATACATATATTTATCAATATAAAAAACCGATCATCGCTTGTTTAGATGGAATTGTAATGGGCGGTGGTGTCGGTCTTACAAATGGTGCGAAATATCGAATTGTAACTGAGCGTACGAAATGGGCAATGCCAGAGATGAATATCGGCTTCTTCCCAGATGTCGGTGCTGCTTATTTCTTAAATAAAGCTCCAGGGTTTGCTGGCCGCTATGTTGCTTTAACAGCATCTGTTTTAAAAGCTTCTGACGTATTATTTATAAACGCTGCTGATTACTTTATGACATCTGATTCATTACCAATTTTCCTTACTGAACTTGAAAGTGTAAATTGGCATAAACAAGATGATGTACATACTAATTTAAAAGAAGTCATTCGTACATTTGCAACTGCTCCAAACTTAGAAAGCGAGCTTTCTACTTCATTAGAAGAAATTAATTCACATTTTGCATTCGATACAATTGAAGAGATCACCGATTCATTGGAGAAAGCTCAAAGTTCCTTTGCTTTAAAAACAAAAGAAACGCTATTATCAAAATCCCCTATTTCATTAAAAGTAACTTTAAAACAGTTTATTGATGGACAAGATAAATCCGTTGAAGAATGTTTTGCTACCGACCTTGTACTTGCTAAAAATTTCATGAGACATGAAGATTTCTTCGAAGGAGTACGATCCGTTGTCGTTGATAAAGATCAAAATCCGAATTATAAATATAAGCAATTAAGTGATGTTTCAGAAGAAGATGTAAATCGGTTCTTTAACTTACTTAATGCATAATAAGGTGAAACATTAATCAGTGAGGGTTCATTACCCGCTTATTATTAGCCCTCACCGATCGTCCGGTCATGCGGGATAAAATTGAGGCTATATAGTAGTGGAATTTCACTACTATATAGCCTCTTTCTCATTTAATAATTTTTAATAAAATTTAATTTTATTAAATCAAAAATGTGTGCTACACTATTTTTAATCAAATATTCTAAAAATAAAAAGGAGGAGCAACTATGATTGAAAATTATTTTCTTTTCATCATTATGTCTATTTGTCTTATTATTTTACCCGGTCCTGATACTGCAATGGCGACGAAAAATACATTGGTTGCCGGTAAGGTCGGTGGAGTGAAAACAGTGTTCGGTACATGTGTTGCACTTTTAATTCATACTTTAGCAGCAGTAATCGGACTTTCCGCAATTATTGTAAAGTCAGCTCTTTTATTTTCTATTTTCAAGTACGTTGGAGCTCTGTATTTAATTTATATTGGCATTAAAGCCCTTTTAGCGGTAAGAAACAAAGAAGGCTTTGATACGAACGATATATCTTTAAATAATGAAGATGAACACACTTCTTGCTTTCGCCAAGGGTTTCTTACGAATTTATTAAACCCTAAAGTTGCAGTCTTCTTTTTAACCTTTTTACCTCAATTTTTAAATCCAAATCATAATACGTTTATTCAACTTCTCGTAATGGGTCTTACTTACCTCGTATTAACAGTTATTTGGTTCGCTTTTTATATATTTTTAATTGATAAAATTAGTGCTTTTATGAAAAAACCGAGGACGCAACGTTATATTCAAGGCTTAACAGGAATCGTCTTAATTGGTTTTGGTATTAAACTAGCTTTTGAAAAAAATAATTAACAAGACGAAAAACACCACATCTTCAGAGTGGTGTTTTTCATTTAACAACTGTTTTGGCTGTTTACTCTCTATTAAAACCAGCGCTCTGTTACAACTTTTTTACGTGTATAGAATTGAACACCATCTGTACCATTTGTACCTAAATCACCAAAGAATGAAGCTTTATTTCCTGCAAATGCGAAAAATGCCATTGGTGCTGGAACGTTTACGTTTACACCGATCATACCAGCATCGATATTATCACGGAACGTTTGTGCATGTTTACCATTTGACGTATAAATAACCGCGCCATTTGCAAATTTAGATTGATTTGTTAATTTAATACCTTCTTCTAAATCTTTAACTCGTACAATGCTTAATACTGGAGCAAAAATTTCATCTTGCCAAATTTTCATTTCTTGATTTACACCATCAAAGATTGTCGCACCTACAAAGTAACCTTCTCCAACTTCTTCCTTAATTTTGCGACCATCAACTAATAAAGTTGCTCCATCTGCTACACCGCTATTAATATAGCCTAATACGCGCTCTTTATGAGATTCACGAATTAATGGTCCAACATAATTATCTTCGTGGAAACCGTCACCTACTTTTAACTTCTTCGTCTCTGCTACTAGTACGTCGATGAATTTATCAGCAATTTCATCAACTACTGCTACTACTGAACATGCCATGCAGCGCTCTCCACTACTTGCGAATGCAGATCCAATTACACCTTGCACTGTTTTCTCAAGATTGCAATCTGGCATTACAATCGCATGGTTTTTCGCACCAGCTAGCGCTTGTACACGTTTCCCATGTTTTGTACCTGTTTCATATACGTAACGAGCTACTGGCTCAGAGCCAACGAACGAAACAGCTTGAATATCTTTACTTTCTAAAATGCTATTTACAACATCTTTTCCGCCTTGTACTAAATTTAATACCCCTTTTGGAAAACCAGATTCATAGAATAACTCTACAAGTCGCTCTGCTAAAAGTGGCGTTCTTTCCGATGTTTTTAATACGAACGTATTACCGCAAGCAATTGCAAGTGGGAACATCCATAATGGAATCATCATTGGGAAGTTAAACGGTGTAATACCAGCAACAACTCCAATTGGGTAGCGCCAAATCGATCCATCAATGCCGCTAGCAATATTCGGAAGAGCTTGTCCCATCATTAAATTTGGTGCTGATGTTGCAAGTTCTACCGCTTCAATCCCGCGCTGCACTTCACCAGTTGCATCCGTTAATGTTTTACCATTTTCTAGCGTAATGATTTTTGCAAGCTCTTCTTTATTTTCTTGTAAAAGCTGTAAATATTTATACAATTGTCTTGAACGATTCGGAACTGGTACTTTAGACCATGTTTCGTATGCTGCTTTTGCCGCTTCAACAGCTTTTTCAACATCTTCTTTCGGAGATAGCGGAACGTAAGCGATAATTTTTCCAGTCGCCGGATTCGGAACTGCTTCTACTTCTGTACCAGTAGATTCTACCCACTCACCATTAATATGATTTTTTACTCGTTTAATTTCAGTTGTAATCATTATATTCTCTCCTTTTTTATGATGTATATAAGTCTATTATTTTTGGTTAGAAATTAACTGTTCACTAACTTTCTTATATAAAGCAGCCATATCGTTTTCACCATATCCTGCCTCACTTGCTTCTTCATATACGTTTAATAGCATTTCGCTTACTGGTAAGTGAAGTTCGCTTTCTTTCGCTAAATCTACTGCAAATCCTAAATCTTTCTTTAATAAATTCACAGTAAAGCCTGGATCGTAGTTTTCAGTTGCAATGAAACTTTTATAATTACGCTCATAAATTCTACTTTGACCGTAACTTACATTTAAAATATCAAACATTTTATCTAAATCCATATTATTCTTTTTCGCTAATGTTAAAGCTTCACTCACACCAGCTGTATAAAAACCAATTAATAGGTTATTAATTAATTTAACTGTTGTGCCACTATCAATCTGCTCACTAACATGGAAAACATTCGCGCCTAGTACGCCCATGATAGATTCCGTTTTCTCATATACTTCTTTCGATCCACCAACCATAAACGTTAATGTACGGTTTTCGGCTCCAATTACCCCACCACTAACAGGTGCTGCTAAAAAGTCTACTTTCTTTTCCTTTGCAGCTTCCTCTAACTGTTTGTTTAATTGTGGAGATACAGTACTTGTATCAATTAAAACTACATTCGAGTGGCTATTTTCAAACAATCCTTCTTCCCCAAAATACACCGCTTCAACAGCGCGAGGTGAAGGTAAACTTGTAAAAATCACATCGCATGTTTCTGCTAGTTTTGAGATTGATATGCCAATAACTCCTCCTTCATTTTCAAAGGAAGCTTCAGCCTCTTTATTTAAATCCACACCGTATACTGTGTAACTTGATTTAACTAAATTTTTAGACATTGGAAGACCCATGTTACCTAAACCGATAAAGCCAATCTTTTTCATATCGCTTTCCTCCTATTTACACAATATACTTTCCGCGATTTATAATAGCTTTCGCAATTTCTCTCTTTTTCGTAAACACGTTCGTGTATAAAGGCACTAATAATTGACGAATTTCAGCTAAAATTACGTGTCTATCTTGTTCTTCTGTGACAGCCGCTGAAAGTATAGAAATCGCCGCTTCTTCTACTTTACGATAGCCTTCTTCACAAATAACGTCAGTTATCATTTGTTTCGTACGCTCTTTCTCTTCACCATTTTTACTAATTGCTTTACTCGTACGTAAAAATGCTGATTCCATGACGTACACGTCCGTTAACATATTTGATAATACACGTGAATATTCTTGTTCTTGGTCAATTTTTAACCCTGGAGTTTTAGAGAGCGTTTTCAAAGATTGTTTCAACAATTTTTTCGCTAATAAAATGTAACGATGGTTTCTTTCAACATTTGCTACATCAATCTCTACTTCAGTATCTTCAATTCGTTCCATTTGCTTCATTAACATTTTAGCAACTGTTAATCTATTAATTTCGTTTGTTCCTTCAAAAATACGACTAATTCTAGCGTCACGATATAATCGTTCTACCTCGTACTCTTGCATATAACCGTAACCACCATGAATTTGTACAGCTTCATCTACGATATGACCAAGTGTTTCAGATGCATTTACTTTATTAAGTGCACATTCAATTGCAAATTGAGACATTTTCTTCATAAGATCTTCATCACTCTCATGAATTGCTTCATCAATTACACCTGCTGTACGGTAGGCTGCACTTTCTGCTCCATATGTAGCAATGATCATATTTGCAATTTTCTCTTGAATCATCGTAAAATCTACTAATTCCGTTTGGAACTGTTTTCGCTCTTTTCCATATTGAACCGACAAACCAATTGCTTGTTTTGCTGTTCCAATATTTCCAAAAGCCAGCTTTAGTCTAGCGAAGTTAAGAATATTAAGAGCTACGTGATGCCCTTTTCCAACTTCCCCTAAAACATTTTGAGCAGGGATGACAACATCTTCTAAAATTAGGGTAGCCGTTGAAGAACCTTTAATCCCCATTTTCTTTTCTTCTAGTCCAATGGATACACCTTCACATGTTCTTTCGACAATAAATGCTGTCATTCCTTTATTTGTCTTCGCAAAAACAACGTATACATCTGCCATATGAGCATTTGTAATCCACTGCTTCTCACCATTTAACTTCCAAGCAGTACCATCTTCATTTAATACTGCACTTGTTTTTGCACTTAAAGCATCAGAACCAGCATTTGGCTCAGTTAAAGCATAAGCCCCAATCCATTCTCCAGACGCAATTTTCGGCAAATATTTTTCTTTTTGTTCTTTCGTTCCGTAATATATGTAAGGCAATGTACCTACACCAGCGTGTATATTAAAGGAAACACTAAATGCACCAGCGTATCCCATTTTTTCTGCTACAAGCCCTGAAACTGCCTTTCCTAACTCAAATCCGCCGTACTCTTCTGGGACTTCGATACTTAATAATCCAAGTTCTCCAGCTTTCTCAAATAATTGACGAGAAATTTTATAGTTATGTTGTTCTATATTCTCCATTTGTGGAATAATTTCTTGTTTAACGAATTGTTCTGTCGTTTTTGCGATTAAATCTTCATCTCCTGAAAAATCTTCTGGCGTAAAGAAAGTATAATTCACATCTTTATTAAGTGAAAAAAATTCATCCCACGGTAACTTTGTTTTCTCCATCTGAATCCCCCTATCATTTCGGCCTTACTTGCTACTACGTATGCTCGTCTACGATGAGTGGAATTTCTTATTTTTGAAAACAGAAGGCGATGAATTTTCACATCAAGCAGTTCGTTTTGCCAAAGATGTATTCTCATCGCCTTAGTTGTTTTATCTATTGATCCTCTGATAATACTGTTTTTGCAATTCCAGTATCTAATTCTTCAAAGTCATGATATGAAATTGTTTCATATAACTCACTTCTCGTTTGCATACTTGAAAGTGCATCTTTTTGAGAACCTGTTTCCTTAATTAAAGTAAACACATTCTCATAGGCTTTCGCTGCAACACGAAGTGAAGTTACAGGATAAATAACCATTTGGAAGCCCATATTCGCAAATTCCTCTGCACTATAATACGGCGTTTTCCCGAACTCAGTCATATTCGCAAGTAAAGGCGCATTTACTTTACTATTAAATAGACGGAACTCTTCTTCTGATTGAAGCGCTTCAGGGAATATCGCATCTGCACCTGCTTTTACATAGGCGTTCGCTCTTTCAATCGCTTCATCTAAGCCTTCTACACCACGAGCATCTGTACGTGCCACAATATATAAACTTGGCGCAACTTCTTTAATCGCTTTAATCTTTTGAACTAATTCTTCTGTAGTAACGAGTTTCTTACCATTTAAATGTCCACATTTCTTCGGTAATTGTTGATCTTCAATTTGAACAGCCGCAACTTTTGCTTCCACCATTTCTACTGCTGTTCTCGCTACGTTTAATACACCGCCAAATCCTGTATCAATATCAACAAGAACTGGTAAATCTGTAGCTCTTACTAGATCTCTTGCTCTTTCTGCTACTTCAGTAGACGTCACGATTCCTAAATCTGGTAGACCTTTACTTGCAGTATAAGCAGCTCCCGATAAATATAAAGCTGAAAAACCTGTATTTTTCGCAACAAGAGCAGCCATTGCATCATGAGCACCTGGAATTTGCAAAATCCCATTTGCTTCTACTAAAGCTTGGAAGCGATTCGCAAGCTCCTCTTGTGTTGACTGTTTATTCACAACCCAAGCCATTCTAAATTCCCCCTATTATTAATTTAAGAATAGATCTACAAATTCGTTTACATTCATATTTTCTAGTTTTTCTTCATTTAGACAAACTTCATGAATTTGTTCTTGTTGCTTACTAGAATAATGACCTGCCATATTTGCAGTGAATTTTTGAACAACTTTTGGAATTGCTTCGTCTCTACGGAAACGGTGACCAAGTGGATATTCACATTCCACATTTTCTGTTACAGTGCCATCCTTGAAATGAACTTGAACAGCGTTGGCGATTGAGCGCTTGTTCGGGTCAAGGTAATCTAAACTGTACTGTTTGTTTTCAACAACAACCATCTTATTACGTAATTCATCTACACGTGGATTATTTGCTACTACATCCTCATAATCATCCGCAACGATATCTCCTTTTAATAAACCGATTGCCGTAATGTATTGTAAGCAATGATCACGATCAGCTGGGTTATTTAATGGACCTTCTTTATCGATAATACGAATTGCTGATTCATGAGTTGTAATTGTAATACGGTCAATTTCATCTAATCTTTCTTTAATTTCTGGATGTAATTTCACAGCACACTCTGCAGCTGTTTGTGCATGGAATTCTGCTGGATATGAAACTTTAAATAATACATTTTCCATTACATAAGACTCTAATGGTCTTGCTAACTTTAATTCTTGTTTATTGAATAATACATCTTGGAATCCCCAGCCTGGTGCAGATAATGCTGTTGGATATCCCATTTCACCTTTTAGAGCAGTCATTGCAAGATGAACACCGCGGCTTGTTGCATCACCTGCTGCCCATGATTTACGTGAGCCTGTATTTGGTGCATGACGATATGTACGAAGACTAGAATTATCAATCCATGCATGTGATAATGCATTAAAGATTTCTTCACGTGTTCCGCCGAGCATTTTTGCAACTACAGCAGTTGTTGCTATTTTTACGTATAATACGTGGTCAAGACCGACGCGGTTTAAGCTATTTTCTAAAGCAAGTACACCTTGAATTTCATGTGCTTTAATCATCATTTCTAATACTTCACGTACTTTTAATGGTTCTTTTCCTTCTGAGATACGAACACGGCTAATATAATCTGCAACTGCTAAAATTCCGCCTAAGTTATCAGATGGATGTCCCCACTCTGCTGCAAGCCAAGTATCGTTATAGTCTAACCAACGGATCATACATCCGATATTAAATGCACCTTTCACTGGATCAAGCACATATGACGTACCTGGTACACGTGTACCATTTGGCACGATTGTTCCTGGTACAACTGGTCCTAGTAATTTCGTACACTCTGGATATTGTAGTGCTAAAATTCCGCATCCAATTGTATCAAGTAATACGTAGCGAGCAGTACTGAATGCTTCTGCGCTAGTTACCTCTTTATTTAATACATAATCCGCAATTTCTTCTAATAATGCATCTTTTTGTTTAATTTCATTTGTTTTAATCATACTATTCTTCCCTTTCTGTCGAAAATTCGTTATTATTAATGATGGGTGTCGGTCAAACACCCATCTAGCGGGCGGCACTAACAACTCCCCAGTTGTTCTTATTTACTAAGTACATGTCGCTCGCCAACATAATTTACACGTGGACGGAACAATCGATTGTTCGCATGTTGCTCAATTACGTGCGCACATAGTCCCACTGTTCTAGAGCTAAAGAAGATTGGTGTGTAAAGTTGAATTGGAATACCAAGCATCCAATATACTGGAGCTGCATAATAATCAAGGTTCGGATAAATTCCTTTTTCCTTCTCCATAATCTTTTCTCCAGCTTCACACATTTCATATAGTGTATAATCACCTTTTACATCACATAACTGCTTCAAAGCTTCCTTCATCATGAGTGCTCTTGGATCCATCTTCTTCATGTACACACGATGTCCAAAGCCCATAATTTTTTCTTTGTTATATAATTTCTTCTGTAACAACTCTTCAAACTTCTCAACATTACCAGCTTCTAACAGCATGTACATAACCGCTTCGTTTGCACCACCGTGTAAGCTACCTTTTAAAGATGCAACTGCACCTGTTAAAGCACCATATAAGTCCGATTGCGTTGATGCAATAACGCGCGCTGTAAATGTAGAGTTTGGCATTTCATGTTCACTATATAAAACAAGGGAACGATCAAAGATCTTCTCCTCAAGTTCAGTTGGTTTTTTACCTGTTAACATATAGAAGAAATTCGCGCTATATGATAATTCTTGAAGAGGCTGAATTGGCTCTTCATTATTTAAAATATGATAGCTATTCGCTACAATGTTTGGTACTTTGCTCAATAATTTGTACCCGCGGCTTTTGTTTACTTCTAACGAGCGGTTTTCGATATCATTATCGTAACCAGCTAATGCGGACACACCTGTACGCAATCCATCCATCGGGTGCGTTTCTTTCGGTAATGCCTTTAATACGTTGAATACACCTTCTGGTACCGCGTATTCTTCTTTTAATTTCTTTTCGAGTTTTGCTTTTTCATCCTCATTTGGTAGATGTTCTTCCAATAAAAGGTGCACAATGTCTAAATACTCTTTTGTTTTTGAGAGTTCGATTAAATCATACCCTTGAATTACAATTTCACCTTTCACTGTGTCAAGAAACGAAATTTTCGTCTCCGCTGCCACTATACCATCTAATCCCGGGGAAAATTTTTCTTCAGCTTTCATCATTATTTCCTCCAATCCTAATAGATCTTCGTGCACATAACTGTAAGCCTTTACAAAATCGTGAAACTACATTTCTATTTCAATGTATCAGAGTTTTTAGAAGATTTCAATTTATTTTATAATGATAAGTTTCCTATACTTTTACCGATGTAACAATACAATTTTCCAAAAATAATTTTCACATTTTATAAAGAAAGGACTGACTTCTTTATGCATCTTATTAAAACAAAATATAAGGATGACTCAGAAAATCCCACAGAATATATCATTCAACCATTTTTTTAAAGAAAATAAAAAAAACGAGCTGTACACATATACAACTCGTTTCTACATGATATTTATTTCACTATCTCATCAATATAATTCTTATATAAAACTTATTTATTTTTAAAAAAGTTATTATTTCACATAATTAAATTGAATTTCTTCCGTTTCCTCATAGTAACATTTAACTAAATGATAGTTTTTAAAGTACCAAAGATTATAAACATCTCCCAAAATAGAATGACTTCTTTCTCAGCTGACACGATTTCCCCATCTGATTTCTCAGAAACTATCCCTAAAGAATAGTCCGGCTGAATTGAACTATTATTATGTTATCCTTTAACCATTGTAAATCGTTAAGTTCAATTGAAATTTTCATCTATGTTACTCCCGTTTACGCAAATTCTTTTTTACCTAATCGCTGTTTTACAAAAATGACAAAAATAATGAAAGCGATTAGTCCTGAAATTGCACTACCTGCAAATAAAATACGGTAACCAAACATTTGCGAAACAACTCCAAGTAAAATCGCACCAAGTCCAATCCCTAAATCAAATGCGGTAAAGAATGAAGCGTTAGCAACTCCTCTTTTACTCGGATCAACAATTGTAAGCATCGCTGCTTGTAATGCGGGCTGTGCTGAACCGAATCCAACACCGTATAATGCAGCTGCGATAACTACCCCTATTAAACTATTTGAAATCGTTAATACAACTATCGCGATAATCGTAATACATAGTGCCGGGAGTATGATAAATTCTTCTCCATACTTATCTAATAGTTTTCCTGAAATTGGTCTTACAATCGTTAAAGCAACTGCATATACAAGAAAGAATGTCCCAGGATTCACATCGATTGAAGATGCAAATAGCGGTAAAAACGTCGTAATTCCTCCATATGCAAATGACAAAAAGAAAACTACAATTGTAATGGATAGAACCGATTTTTCAAACAACTGCATTTTCCCTTTTTCTTTTTGTGGTGTGAATGGCATTTTCGTCATGAACGATAATAGGACTGCCATAAAGGATAAAAGAGTTGCCAACAAGAATAGGCCGTGAAATGAATAATGTTGTACAACCGATAATCCAATCATTGGGCCGATTGCCATTGCAATTGTCATAGCCATCCCGTACCAACCCATACCTTCACCACGGCGTGAATCTGGAATAATATCAGTTATCGCTGTTCCAACAGCTGTTGTAGAAACAGCCCATGTCACCCCATGAATAACCCGTAAAACAGCTAAAAGAACAATAGTCGATGCTAAATTATAAGAATACATCGTTATCCCAAAAAAGACGAGTCCGAAAATAATAAAAGATCTTCTCCCATATTGATCTAACATTCCTCCGATAATCGGTCGTATTACAACTGCTGCTATTGTAAACATTCCCATCATAAGTCCAACTTGTGATTCATTGCCGCCTATCTCTTTAATAAAGAGCGGGAGCGTTGGTACAAGTAAATAAAATCCTGTAAATAAAAATAACATTGCGAAAGTCATTTGAATAAATGATTTCGTCCATAATCGTTCCATTAAAATCCCTCCATAAACACGTATATTCTTGCAATTAACACCTCCATTTTACATTTTCTTAGTCCCTTTTCCCTCCGTAAATAGACGTAACTTTTTATAATAAATGGTCCACCATCAATATAAATTGGTCTTACAACTTTATAAGTATACATTAGCCTAAAGTCCTATCTATATGTACCTTTATACGCGTGAAAAGAATATACTATTTTATTATCACAACTTAGGAGTGATTATGTTATGTGGGTATCTTCAAGAGTAACAGCCGTCGTTCCTTCGACTCCTGGGATACACGTTCCAGCCGTTCATACAGCTAGTTCCGATGTAGGAATTGAACTTCCTGCAACTTGGCAACAATATCAAATTCCAGGTCAAGTTACTCCCTCATTTTGGCATCATGGCGCACATCCAAGTAGTACCACCTTTCAAAGCCAAAGTTATCCTCCATTACCTCAGGCTCAAGTTTTTTATCATTTCCCTTCCATTTATTTTCAAAATTTCTATGGTACTTTTAACATTTAAACGAAAAAAGCACTTAAGATTTGTAATGTTTACAAATCTTAAGTGCTTTTTAATATTATTCATAAAATTTTCTTATTGCCCATTATTAGCAGGAGCCTCTCCTGTATTCCCACCAGTATCTGGTTGTGTGGTCGCTGGTGGCGTTGTATTTCCTTGACCCCCTCCATTATTTGCTGGAGGTGTCGTATTTCCTTGGCCTCCTCCATTATTCGCTGGAGGTGTTGTATTTCCTTGGCCTCCTCCGTTATTCGCTGGAGGTGGTGTTCCTTGGCCTCCTCCATTATTTGCTGGAGGTGTTGTATTTCCTTGGCCTCCTCCGTTATTCGCTGGAGGTGTCGTTCCTTGGCCATTTCCATTATTTTGTTCATTTTGTTTCTTTTCTTCTTCTTGTTTCTTTTGCTCTTCTAGTTTCTTTTGCTCTTCTTGCTTCTTAAGATCCTCTTGTTTCTTAAGATCCTCTTGTTTCTTTTCTTCTTCTTGTTTCTTTAATTCTTCTTGCTTTTTCTCTTCTTCAGTTTTTTGCTGTTGATCTTGTTTTGGTTGTTCCGTTGTATCCGGTACGCTCGTATTTGGAGAAGAATCACGTTTTTCCCCTTTTATACGTAGCTCACTACCTTCTTGAATTACACTACTTGGCATTTTAAATCTTGATTTATCTGTAGCCATCTCGCTCATCATTTCTTTAAAGATCAACTGTGCAATTTTCGTATTTTTACTACTAATATACTCGTCTTTACCATCTTTCATATACCCAGTCCATACTGCCATCGTATATTGCGGCGTATAACCTGCAAACCAACTATCACGAGTTGCACTTTCTGGAATTTTATATTGAGCTAATTGTTTTGAAGCATAGTTTGTTGTACCTGTTTTTCCAGCTACATCTAAAGAACTTATATTTGCCGCTGTACCAGTACCTGATGTCACTACTGAACGAAGCATATCAGTAATCATATATGCTGTAGAGTCAGCTATAACTTGTTTTGGTTTTTGCTCAAAACTTTGTGACTTGCCGTCTGGATAAACTATTTTCTTAACAAAATGCGGTTTTGCATACTTTCCACCATTTCCAAATGTCGCATAAGCACCCGCCATTTCAGTTGGTGATACTTCGTTTGTACCAATAGCTGTAGATTCTGCCAGCGGTTTATTAAATGTAATACCTAATTTCTCAGAGAATTCCTTTGATTTATTAAGTCCTACTTCTTTTGCAGTTTTAACTGCTGGAACGTTACGTGACATTTTTAACGCTTCACGCATAGTAATTGGGCCTAAATGACTTCTGTCCGCATTTCGAAGTTCTTGTCCAGTTGAATATTTAAATGGAGAATCATCAATTTGATGATACGTAGCCCATTTTAAGTATTCAATTGCAGGACCGTAATCAAAGATTGGCTTCATCGTCGAACCAGCTGCACGATCTAATTCAATTGCCATATTATGCCCTTTAAATACTGCTTTATTTTCACCGCGTCCACTACCTATAGCACGAACCTCACCTGTTTTCGTATCCATAAATGTGAAAGCACCTTGGAATTTATCATTTGGATAATTAATAATATTTGTATTTAAAATATTATCAGCTAATTTCTGTGCTTTTGGATCCAAAGTTGTATGAATTTCTAAACCATCTGAGCCAATATTAGCATCGGGCAATTCTTTTTCTACTTCTTTCACAACTGCATCCATAAATGCAGGATATGGCATTGCTTGAAGTTCAGTTGCAGGTTTAAGACCATCCGTTACTGAAACTTTCGATGCTTCTTCCATTTCTGCTTTTGTAATATAACCATGTCGATTCATTAATTTTAGTACAACATCTCTTCTTTCTGTTGCTCTTTGAACATTTTCTGGTTTCGATGGATCATAGTTATTTGGTGCTTTCGGTAACCCTGCAAGCATCGCAACTTCTGGTAATGTTAAATCTTTCAATTCTTTACCATAGTAGTTTTGTGCTGCTGTTGCGATACCATATGAACGGTTTCCTAAATTAATTTTATTTAAATACATTTCTAAAATTTCATGTTTTGAATACTGTTGTTCTAGCTTATACGCTAAATATATTTCTTGAACCTTACGTTTTGATGTTTTTTCCATCGATAAGAAGTAGTTTTTAATAACCTGCTGTGTTATCGTACTTCCACCTTGTGAACCGTAATCTCCTTTAAGACTCACCAAAACAGCACGGGCAGTACCTTTAAAGTCTACTCCACTATGCTCATAAAAACGTGCATCTTCAGTTGCTAAAAATGCATTTTCTACTAATTTAGGAATTTGATCATACGTAACATTCGTCCGTTTTTCTTTCCCGTATTCATATACCAAATCGCCATTTTTATCATAAATTTTTGAGGA